>CACYBC010000199.1 GCA_902772615.1 uncultured Ruminococcus sp. | reverse complement strand
GCGACAGATCTGTAGCCCATCCTCCATCCCTGAGAATTGATGATCCTTGAAACTATGGGCGACAGCACGGCTCCGGCTGCTCCAGAGAAACACATCATGATGGATGATGCCGTCCCATTGTTTTCCTTGAACCAGCTGTTGATTATCAGAAAAGTTATCAGACTGTTATAGAAAGATGACGCGAAGCTCCGTAGCATATTCACAAGGAAAAAGCCAGTCACTCCCCTATTGAAACTGTCAAGGACATATGTGATGCTGACCGCTATCACTGCCATGGAGATCAGTTTCTTTACAGGCACCTTCTGCATAACTCTCGGGAGAAGCATAAGGGTGACGGTGGTGACAGCTGTACCGATCAGAGACTGCAGGTTGAACGTTCCTCTCAGTATCCCCAGTTCACTGCAAACAGGGCTGTAGAACAGTCCGGCTATGGTATTGGTCCCTGTTGTTGCCCCTGTCAGCAAACAGCACAGGATCAAAATCATCCATTTTTCCTGCAGGTTTATTCTTTTCAGAAGCTTATTCATCAAATCATACCCGCAGCCTGAAGACAGGCCACCAACACAAAAACAGTTACAAGTGAAAACAGTGAAGTAGTAGCAACCACTTCAGCAGAGAAAGGTCCGTCCCCTCCCATCTGTTCCGCCATCGGATAGGAAGATACCGCAGTCGGAACGCAGAATATGGCGAACAGCGAGATAAAAGGCACTCCGCCGTATCCCAGCGCAAGGCAGATCGCCGCGACGCCTGCGGGAACCGCAATGAGCTTCATCAAATTGACGAATATCAGATCCCTGACATCCTTCCTTATGGAGCCCAAGTTCAGCCCAGCCCCAAGAAGTATCAGCGACAGCGGCGAGTTCATGGATGAAAGGACCGAGATCGGTGTCATGACTGCTTTGGGTATCTCAAATCCTGTCAGTGAACTCATCACGGCTGCTATGCCGCCCGCTATAGCCCCTATAATGAGCGGATTTCTGATGATTCCTTTCAGCAGAGGCTTTATCTCGACCTTGTTTCCTCTCATAGTCTCAAACAGGACTACCGCGAGGATATTATACACAGGCACAACGATGGATACGCACATAGCGGCTATGGCTGAGTTCTCCACCCCGCACAGCGTCTCTACCACGGGTATCGCGAACAGCATGGAGTTGCCCCTGTAACATCCCTGGATCACGCTGGCTGCCCTCGGTCTGTCTTTCCAGAAGACAGGGATCAGGAAGTAAAACGCGAAAAAAACTAACAGTGTATAGCCTATGGACACGGCAAGATATCCGAAACTGTCTGCAGAGAATGAATCTCTGGCAGTAAATACATTGCGAAACATGTTTACCGCGAACAGCACTTTGAAGTTGAACGCATTCATGCTGCTGCACGTCTTCTCATCGAGCAGTCCGAACCTACGGGCTGCGATACCGATGAACATGTAGACGAACAGCGGAAACACCACGTTGAATGATAGTGAAAAATCCATATCTACCTCTATCATGATTTGCTTTGTATTATCAGTTTCCAAGTACGGAGAGAATATCAGCTACTCCTGCCTGCGGATACAGCGATAAAAGATGATCTGTTATCTTCTGTCTTGATACAGCAGGTTCCTCGAAGTAATCCGCTGTCACCGCATCGTAACCCCAGATGCTCTCAGGCGCTGTCAGGACTGCTATGTGCCACCCGTATTCACCGCCCTTTTTATTCACTCTTCTGCGGAAATCTCTTATCACCAGATATGATGCCTTTTCCAGGGAAGTCAGCGTACCTTCAAAGTTCCTCTCCCCTTCTTTTCCGAAGCCTGCTTTGCGCTTAGCCTCAAAGGAGAAAAGCTCCTCCCCGTTCATGAACAGATCCATTATCTTCTTCTGGCGCATGGTGGCCTTCCCGTCCTCGAAAAGAGCGTCAAAATCGTATCCGTCTCTTTTCCAGTTCGCGAATGTCGGAAACCATTCCATAGAGATGAAACCCGCCCTGCCGTCAAAAAACTTGCCGTAGGCGACTTCCGCGCTTCTTGCCGCCAGAGCTCTCCACTCCCACGGATCGATCTGTTCAAGTCCGGTCCACCAGCCTGCGGTGCGGGTCCTGTCCTCCACGGAGAACCCCCTGATGCCGTTTCGGAAGAGCGGAAGGAAGCCCTCCCTGTCAACAGTCTCCATCAGTTCATCGAAGGTGTTTATCTGTTTTTTATCTGCTTTTGTGGCTGAAGCCATTTTCATTATTCCTTCCCGGTCATGCGCTGACCAAAGCTGTCAGGATCATATAGCATGCCGTTCCTATGATAACACTGAGCGATGTGTCCCTTCTCCAGAGATATGCCGCCGCGGTCGCGATCACCGACAGTATCTGCGGGACACCGTGACCGGTTGCAGAAAGATCTATGTCCTTGAGACAGTATACGACGAGCATTCCCATGACCGCGCCAGGCAATACCTCTCCGAGATATCTGACTGTCTGCGGGACATCATCCTTATCCCGGAAAATGATGAACGGAAGAAACCTTATCATGATGGTCACTGCGGATATGACTACTACTATAAGGATATCATGCATCATTGCCTGACCTCCTCATGAACAGAAGCACAGCAACGATCATGATCATTGCCGGGATAAGAAAACTGTCTTTCCCGAAGATCAGGATGCTTGCAACAGAGCACATTACTCCTGCCAGTGCCGGGCCATGTTCGGACGTGTTCTTCCACTGTCCTACGAACACAGACACAAAAAGCGCCGTTAGCGCGAAGTCCGCCCTGTTGCTTCCGACGGGTATGACAGAACTCAGCAGTCCTCCAAGCACGCATCCCGTGGTCCAGTATATATGGTCCAGCAGAGAAACTGCAAAACAGAATACTTTTCTGTTCTCCGCTTTATCCGTGAGATCCCTGTCGCAGAGCAGAGAATAGGTCTCATCAGTAAGCGAGAAGATCAGATACCATCTCCCTTTTGTGATCTCCCTGTAAGGTTCAAGCATGGAGATGCCGTAAAACAGATGTCTGGCATTGACTGCGAACGCTGTCAGTGCTGCGGTGAGCAGGGACGCGTGGGATCTGAGCAGACCAACTGTGGCATACTGCATCGCCCCGGCATATATGAACAGCGCCTCAGCCGCCGACCAGGCAGTACCGTATCCGGAAGATCTCATAACGAATCCGAATCCGATCCCGAGCACAAGATATCCCGCCATCACCGGCAGCGTTGCGGTAAAGGCCAGTTTCATATCACTGTGTAAGTCCTTCATTTTCACGTTTTCAGAGGCATTGAGACGCCTTAAGTACTTTCTGTTGTATAATTAGATTGTACTTAAAAACAGACTCCTTTCATACTACAATACTTCTGTTTTTGTCTAAAGGCACGGTTCTTTTCTGGACTGTTTCCTATATTCAGTAGAAGAGGTTTTTTCGATGAATAAAATGATGGATTACCTGAAATGGCGGGGCGACATTCCCTTTTCTGTCTCTGCGATCAACGATGCCGACCTGTTTCTCATGAGCAAGATAGGCGCCATTGACTGGACAGACATCATAGACAGAGACGGTGCTCCGGTTCCCTTCTTCTATGCAGCTGAGCAGTACTTTATGAGGTACGGACAGGATGGCGCTGAGACTGTAAAACTGGCAGGGATCAATCTTATTCCGGTGATGAAGGCGGCATCGCAGTGCGAAAGATTCAGGAACCTCTGGCTCTCGGGTTTCATCAATATTGTAGAGGAGAGAAAGACAGAACAGTTCTCCGCTCTTGTGGTTGATCTTCCTGATGATCTTCACTTCATCACTTTCAGAGGCACGGATGACAACATACTGGCCTGGAAAGAGAACTTCTATCTCAGTTGTTCCGATTATGTAAGCGCTCAGAGAGATGCTCTGTCCTATCTGAGATACCGCTCCACTCTTTTCGACGGCCCCATGATAATAGGCGGCCACTCTAAAGGCGGAAATCTGGCTATATATGCTGCCTGTACCGCAGAAGAAACCCTGAAGAACCGCATACAGGCTGTCTATTCCTTCGACGGACCCGGTTTCCGAGCGTCCTACTACGACACTCCGGGCTATAAAAGCATCAAGGACAGGATACATAAGATTATCCCCAAGAATTCCCTTGTCGGAACTCTTCTGGATAACCCGAAAGGCATCGTCACTGTAAACAGCGAAGATTTCGGAATCAACGGACATGACGGATTCAACTGGGAGACCAGTGCTGACGGCTTCGTGAAATGTACATCGCTGAGCAAGAGCAGCCGTGTCTTTGATACGTCGATCGACTCGGTACTTTCTTCGATGGATATTGACTCAAGAAGAGAATTCATAGATTCTCTGTTTGACATTCTGGATTCAAGCGGAGCTACTACTGTCACGGAGCTCACCGGCAAAGGTAGGAAGGCCATGCTCTCGCTCGGTTTTGACTTACTGCGTGATGATGAAACGAAGCAGTTTATTACATCCGTCATCCGTCAGATCGCAAAAGACTATGTAGCCGAGACACAACGCACCCTGCGAGAAGAGAACCGAAGGATAAGAAAAGAGCGAGATGCAAAGAGGCAGGCCAAAGCTCTCAGAGACAAGATAGACAAAGAAAAAGATCAGTCATGATCCTTCTTGTAAAAACCATATAAAAAGGCCCCGGTATCATCCGGGGCCTTCAGTGTTCTCTTGGTATCTACTCATTCCAAATTATAAATTCTTAGACTGGCTATACAACAGCCATCTCAGATAATTCATATTCTAATCATAATAATACCTCAGGAGATCGTACCTTTTCCACGACAACGTTGACGTCGCTGCTGTCTTCTGCCACGTCATGTCCTCCCATAGACAGCACTTTGTTGCATATCGACAAGACCCTCATCCTGTGTGTAACTATAATTACTGTCCGGTCAGTGAGCGTACGGAGATTGTGAATAAGATCAGCTTCGGTAGCCTCGTCCAGTGAACTGGTCGCTTCATCCAGCAATAATACAGGCTGTCCGGAAATGATAGCTCTTGCTATAGCAAGTCTTTGTATCTGTCCCTCAGAGAGTCCTGCTCCACGCTCTCCAAGCATCGTCTCAATACCCTTCGGAAGATCAGCTATGAATTCTGAGGCGCATGCAATATCGAGAGCTGATGCGATCACATTCTCTGGAATACTGCGCTCACCGAAAGTGAGCACATCGCGTATGCTGCCGCTCATAAGGTAATTTCCCTGCGGTACATATGCAAACAGTCCCCTCCAGGTAGAATCAAGAGAAATAGCGTTTTCAGCTTTATCGTTTTCCGCACCTCTGACCCTAATGGTCCGCTCCCCGCTGTCAACCGGATAAAAGCTCATTAATATCTTGAGCAATGTACTCTTGCCACATCCTGACGGACCTGTTATCGCATAAACATCGTTCTTATCCACATCTATGTTAAGCCCGCTTATGACGACGTTTTTCTCATTACCTTCCGCCTGTTCTTTGATCTGTCTGTAAGTGAAACCAATATCCCGAAGAGACAACCCCACGAACCTGTCTTTGTAGAATTCCTGCACCTCTTCTCTGCTGTGTTTACCGTTTGAATAATCTTCCTCAAAACTTTCCGCTTCCATGAGACGCTCTGCGCTCGCCTGCATGGCATACCATTTCGGTACATAACCTGAAACGTTGGTTATCGGTCCCTGTATGTTTCCAATCAGAGTTATCACAGCCGAAAAAGTGCCATAATTCATCGTACCGGTAAGTATGCAGTGTCCACCGTATATGACCGCAGCAACATAAACGCTCTCCAGAATGAATAGATATCCGGTGTTGACTACATTGGTAAAGTGCATGCGTTCCATGCGGCGCTTCATATGCTCTTCCATCAGTTCATCCGCTCTGGCAGCGCTGTCATCTTCGCGCGAAAAACTGCGGATGACCATTAGGTTTGATAAGCAGTCAGATATAAATGCCCTGAGTCTTCCATCTGATTCCTGAATGCGCTTGTGCAGTTTTTTCATGTATCCGCGTAGCAAAACCGTCACCATAACCAGTACAGCTGCGCAGGGAAAGACCACCCACGTGACATCTTTTACCAGGTATATGACAAGCAGGACAGACAATGTCAGTCTAACCAAAGTTGCACAGGCATTTGGTACGATATCTACAACATTGCCTGCCACCACGACCGTATCGCTGGTCAACCGATTCATCCATTCACCGGAATGCATTGCTGACACCGAGGCATAGTCCTTTGCCATCAATGTTCTGAAGAGCCTGTCCTTGAACCTGTTCTCAAGCTTTGACTTAGTCAGTTCACTCAGCCACCTGGTAAGTATAGGCATAGCCAATCTGACTGCTATCAGTGCCAACAATAGCTTGCCGGCTGAAGTGAAAGCTTTCTCATCTCTGCCGACAGCGCTGTTGACGATATTCCTTAGGGCAAGAGCCTCATATACCGTACACATCGCAACGGTAATATTTGCCACAGCAAGAATAAGTACAGTTTTTCTTTGTCCTCTGCTGTTTTCCCATATCCATGGCAATGAGCCGCTCAGATGCTTCTTCTTTTTTGCTGTCTTTATAATGTTCATTACTAATGAAGCCCTAGTCAGAACTACTTATTCTTTTGTTTATTACGGAATTTGCTGGCAGCATGTCTCAGTTTTACATAAAAATAACGTACAGGATAACTCGTATTTCTGAAAACAGAGTAGAGCTTATACCAGGGATTTTCTACCGATATCTCCTTACCATCCCGTATGAATCCTGTCATTACTCCTATTATCTCTTCTTCTTTCCTGAACTCATTTCTGTATGTGTTATCACCACGGATGAAGTATCCATCTTTTACAACTTTGATCACCCGATGCAGGATATACCGGTCCAGTTTATCTTTATAAAGAACAACATCGTATTTTCTGCAACGTTCAGGGCCTTTTCTAACGATCGTAAAAAGATCTTTGTCTTGCCGCAGCAGAGGCATCATACTTGTGCCTTTGTTTTTGTATGTCAGCGATCCGAATCTGGAAAGGTATTCTTCAAAGTTCAACTGATCGTTATTCATTCAGAGCACCGATACTGCGTAGCGTGTCCAGGATCTTTTCCACATCCGCAGACACACGCTCTTCTGACACATCGTATCTTTCCATAATAGCTGCGACGATTTTTTCCTTTGTCGTTTCCTCCTTAAGAAGATCGACGATATATGCTGCAGTGCTGTTGCTGCGCACCACTCCTGAGAACGCAGAACCTCCGACCGCGACCATCACCTGAGAGTCTCCCATATCCTTAGTCACAAACTGTTCCTTTAGTTTCATTGTATTACTCCTAAAATGTTCTAGATAAGAGTATTTTACACTTTTCCCGCTGAAAAAGTCATCATATCTGATATAATCCAATTATGCGTACAAAAATACAACAAGAACTGATCGACATCATACGTTTTGAGATCCGCGGCGTTCCACTGCCGGATAGGTTTAATGTATCTGATGAAGCATCTCTGATCAGGATCTCGAAAAAACATGATCTGACTCACCTCGTTTTTGATGCCCTCCATAAGAACGGCATAGAATGCATCAACAATAATGCCGTTCAGCAGTACTATGCTTCTATATGGCGTTCTGAGCAAATGACGCACGAACTGGAAGCCATGACGGTGTTGTTTGAAAAAGAAGGAGTTGATTTCATACCTCTCAAAGGTGCCGTCATGCGTCCGCTTTATCCCGAACCCTGGATGCGAACCAGTGCTGATATCGACGTACTGTTTCGCAATAAGGATTTTGAACGTGCGTGCGAACTCGTTAAAAATGCCCTGGGTTACACTGAGGAAGAAGAGGAGAAAGGCTCTCACCATCTGTCTTTTCATTCACCGGCAAACAATGTGCATGTAGAGATGCATAACATGCTCTTTGCAGACTATCAGACAATGCAAAGCGTGACAGCGCATCTTCCTGAGATCTGGGATAAGGTCTGTCCTGCTGAAGGGCACAAACACCTCATGAGGATGTCTGACCCGGATCTATATCTCTACCACGTAGCACATATGGCCAAACACTTGAGTTCTGACGGGGGATGCCCATTAAGATCTTTGATAGATCTTTGGCTCCTGGACGGTCGGCCTGACCGCGATGAAGCAGGTCGCAGAGAACTGCTCAAAAAGACCGGGCTCTTGACTTTCGCAGAGGTGATGTCTGCCACTGCAAAAGCCTGGCTCGACGGTGGGGCTGTTCCTTTTGAAGAATTGGAGCAGTTCATACTGACCGGAAGCATGTACGGTACACTTAAAAACAGAGTTGCACTTGGTGTAGAAGAGAAGGGAGTCGGCAGATATATATTCGACCGCATATTCCTGCCCTACGATAATCTAAAGTATTCTTTCCCGATTCTGCAGGAACACAAGTGGCTAACCCCAGTCTTCCAGGTCGTGCGGTGGACCAGAGTGTTCAGCAGAAAATACCGTAATAGACTTAAGACTCAGACAGAAGCTCTCATACAGACTGACATGAGCGATGCAGCCCAGCTGGAGAGAGTCAGACAGCTCCTCGGCATAAAAGAAACAGGGGAAAACACAGATGTATAAGTTCAAAATGGAACTTGCCGGCACCGTTATTGAGGCTGACACTATATATGAAAGCAGCCGACGTTTCTGTAAAGATTACATTACGGACAGACCAGCGGAACTGAGTGTTTCGGTCTCAGAAGAAGACATAGAGAATGAACGTGGTTTTGCCACAACAGAGAACCCTTCCGTACAGGATCTGGAGCATATGGCGCTATACAGGAAGATCTGTTCGGAACTTGCAGTCAGGAATACAGTTCTCATGCATGGGTCATGCGTAGCTGTAGATGGTAAGGCTTACCTCTTCTGCGCTCCCAGCGGTACCGGCAAGAGCACTCATACCAGGCTCTGGCGGCAGTACCTTGGTGAACGCGCAGTGATGATAAATGATGACAAGCCTCTTTTGAGAGTATTCCCCAATCACATCAGGATCTATGGGACTCCCTGGAACGGAAAGCACCGTCTCGGAAGCAACACCTCAGCTCCTCTCAAAGCAGTGTGTTTCCTGAGCCGAGGAGAGATCAATTTCATTAAAAAGGCCCCTTCCGAATCCGTTCTTCCTCTTCTGCTGAAGTACACATACCGGCCGAAAAATATTCGGGGTATGCACAAGCTATTGAGCAGCACATCAAAGATTGCCGAAACAAGTGATTTCTGGTTTCTGGAATGCAATATGGACCCGGACGCCGCAGCAGTTTCATATACTGCGATGTCTGCTCAATAACACAAAATGAATATGTAAAGCAAAAGAGCCGTAATAAAATACGGCTCTTTTTTAATAATCACATAATGCGTGACGATTATGCCTCGTCTCCGCCCCAATCGGGTTCAGAAGCTGTGATGATATCCTCTGCTTCGAAGAGGATCACTTCCATCTTGGGCTCTTCATACTTCATAGTCTGAGCTTCCTCCTTTCCCCAGATTTAAGCTTTTTAAGACTTTATTATCAGTGCTTAATCATTCACTATAAATAACATTATAGTTATCCTTAATGACCATTGTCAACTGATTACCAGTATATGCTCAGTTGCTGATCTTGAAGTGCTTCTCAGCTGCCACACTGTACAGATACATCGCTTTGACGAGATCCACCATCGTCGGGTTCGCATTCTTCGTCACGATGGAGTTCGCATATGCGAGTCCACTGGATGTGATCACGAATGTATTCGTACCATCGGAAATCCTGTACGAGTATTTCTTGCTCAGATATCCGGACGGGATGTTTTCCTTCTGGATGCTGTACTTCCCGTCTGCGACCTTCACTGGCGTCACCTTCTTGAAGTTTCCGCTTCCGTCATCGACTTCAAACGTGTACTTCGAGATATCTACCGTGCCGTCCAGGTAGATGAAATACTTCAGCGAGTGGTCTGCTTCGAACACGATTTGCTTCGTGTATCTCGAGATTCCCGCAGGAAGTGTTCCCGTAGTCGTCTCGTTATACTTGGACAAAGCTGTCGCGATACTGCTTTCTGCTATCGCCTTGTTCATCGCTGTCTTAGCTTCAGCCGTGACCTGTTCGGTGTGATAGTTGAAGTGCAGCTGCGCTGCCGTGCCGTAGATCTTCGACTTCTTTGCCAGTTCCACCATCGTTGGGTTGGAGTTCGGGTTGTCGATGATCCTGTTCAGATAATCCCACGGTGTATCCACTACGCCGCTCTTGGTCATATCCACTATCTCTCCGCTTACCAGTCTGCCGATCGGCATCTCTTTTCCGCTGGAGGAGTACAGTTTCATCGTCACTTCGTCGTTCAGCTGCGCAATAAAGAACGGAACTGTGAAGATCCTTCTAGTTACACCGTCCTTTGTACTAGTCTTTGCGTTCTTGACAAAGACTTTCGTCGTAACAGTCCTCGCGCTCGTCGGCGTCGGTGCTGTCGTGTAGGTGATCAGCATGTACGCTCCGTCGTCTGCCAGAACGTCATCAGAGATGACCGTGTACGCGTTGAATGTCAGCGCTCCCTCAAATGTGATGTTGTTGCTCATCACGTAGGATATCGCCTTGTACGTTGCCTTTACCGTTATGTTCTTGGTGACCGTATTTGTGTATCCGGTCCATCCTGCGAACACATATCCGGCTCTTGTCGGGTCTGCAGGCTTTGCTACATCAGCCCACTTCGTGCCGTAGTCGTACTTCACGGCTTTCTTCAGCACTGTGCCGTCATAGTCTACGAACTTTACCGTGTACTGATTGACGGTCTTCGTGTATGTGGCGGTATATGTGGTATTAGCCTTAACCGCTGTTACCTTCGGACTCCACTCCTTGAATGTGTATGTGTATTGTGCTGTCGCTGCCTTGGTCGGTGTTGCTCCGTCATATGTCGGCGTTGTTCCGTACGGTACATTCTTGTCGGTCTCAAGAACCGTGCCATCATCGTTCTTCCAAGTGACAGTGTACTTGTTGACTGTGCTGCTGAATGTAGCTGTGTACGTCGCATCTTCAGTTACTGCTGCAATAGCGGGAGTCCACTCCTTGAATGTGTATGTGTACTGCGCTGTCGCTGCCTTGGTCGGAGTCTCGCCGGTGTAGGTCGGCGTCGCGCCGTATGCTACTTTGCCACTCTGAAGCACTGTTCCGTCTTCATTCACGAACTTGATCGTGTATTCGTTGACTGTCCATTTTGCATACAGTGTGATATCCGTACTGAGCGTCACAGATGCTTTGTCCGCATATACGACCTCGCCGTCTGCACTGGTTGCCCAGCCTGTGAATGTATATCCGGTCCTTGCGAACGCATTCGGATTCAACTGTGTCAGCAGATTGCTGTAGACAGTCTGAGCAGGCATCTCTCCTGTCACATTCTCCGCATTCGCATTGAATGTTATGGTGACCTGAGCGTTCTGTGTCCAGACCGCGTACAGTGTTACCTCTCCGCCACTCACAGCAGTCAGATTCCTGACGCTCTGTCCGTCAGAGTATGCAACTTCTCCGTCCGCGCTGGTCGCCCAGCCCGCGAAACTGTAATTCTCTTTCGCAAAGCCATTCGCTATGAGTTCCTGTTCTGCATCATATGTGAAGCTCTGGGATGCCATCTCGCCTGTTGCATCTGCATCGTTCTTGTTGAACTTCACAGTGTAGGTGTTGGCTGTCCATGTCGCTGTAACTGTCAAGTTATTCGCAGGCATGGTCTCGGGGAATGCCGGATCCCAGCCAGCAAATGTATAGCCGGTCTTGGTCGGTGCCGCAGGTGCAGTTATCGCTGCACCATAGTCTGCTGTTATTGCTGCTACTTCGCTTCCGCCATCTGTTTCGAATGTGATCGTGTACTGATTGACTGTCCATGTCGCTGTAACCGTAAGGTTATCCGCGGGCATGGTCTCGGGAAGTGCCGGTGTCCAGCCACCAAATGTATAGCCGGTCTTGGTCGGCGCTGCAGGGGCGGTTATCTCTACACCGTAGTCCGCCGTGATCGCCGCTACTTCGCTTCCGCCGTCAGTATTGAACGTGATCGTGTACTGATTGACTGTCCATGTCGCTTTGACTGTCGTGTTTTCAGCAGGCATGGTCGCAGGAAGCGCAGGTGTCCAGCCTGTGAACGTGTAGCCGGTCTTAGTCGGCGCTGCAGGCGCGGTTATCTCTGCGCCGTAGTCCGCCGTGATCGCCGCTACTTCGCTTCCACCATCAGTATCGAATGTGATCGTGTACTGATTTACTGTGTAGCTCGCTGTAACTGTAATATCTTCTGTCACTGTCTCGGGTGCTCCGGCCCATTCTTTAAAGGAATATCCCTGCTTGACCGGTGCATCGGGTTTCTCAACATCCGTCCATGCTGTATTCTGATTGACTGTTTTTTCAGCGATCGTCGTTCCGTCTTCTGCCTTGAATGTAATCTTGACCGGAACAAGGACCTCTTCCCACTGCGCGTACAGAACAGTGTCTCCGGTGAAGGCAACGCTGTCTCCGGGCATATAAGCTGTTCCACTTCCGTCAGCTTTTGTGTTCCAACCGGTGAACGCGTAACCTTCACGTGTGAATCCATTGGCACTCACTTCCGCTTCAACATTCTTGTATGCAGGCAGATCCACCATGGTGCCTGAACCTTCATTGGCATTGAAGGTCACAGTGTACTTTGTCACAGTAACGATAGCCGGGATCACACTGTAGTACTCTGTAAGGTTTGTGATCGGATCTTCAGTAGACCAGAACTCAAGATAACCAAGTCCGACATCCTTGCTGCCGCTTGTGAAGGTATCGTCTACTGTGCAGGTGAACGTTGCGATGACTGTGCTGGCTTCTGTAGTCACGATATCACTGCCGAAAGCTGAACCATTGATGATCAGTGAACCTTCACTGAACTCCAGGTCCGTCATTCCGAGATTCTTCAGCGCATCTGCAACTTTGCCTGAACCTGCTTTGTATGTAAGTCCGTCGGGGATATCCAGTTCCATCTGCAGCGTACCTAGATGTTCTACGGGCCCGATAGAGATAGTAAAGTCGACTTCTTCGTTAGGAGCCGTATCGCTCGGATCTGCGGTGACCATGATCACATATCCGTCGTCTGGCAGTTCATACTGAACAACAGAAGATGTATCAGCATAGTCTCTGGAACGGACAGTAAACAGGTTTATGCTCCCGTTTGTTCCTGACTCATATGAAAGGAACTTGTCGCCGCTACTGGAAGGAGCCATATCCGAAGCGTTCTTGCTCTTGAGCATTGCACCGTTGACTTCCCAGTCTTCGAGTGTTCCATCAAAAGACCATGTGTCAGAATTTTCACCCACCATCAGCATTCCGGTATAACCACCGTCATTGTTCGATGAATAAGTCGCGTTGAGGTAATTGCCTTCCAGATCCTGGATAGTGTACCCGGCTCTGTTCTGAGTTATGATCCAAAGGATGCTCTCAGGCGGATTTTCAATGACGTCGCCGGTATACTTCACACCGGAGAGTCCTGTGTAGTGGTACAGCTGAGAACTGCTGGAACCGGTATTTGTAAGCTGATCCTGAGAAGGGATATTGCTCAGAGCGAATGCTCCCTGTGAATCTTCTATAAGAATTATATATGTGGTCACCGAAGTGTTCCGCAGGACCGTAACTTCGCAGGTTGCATGCTTGCCGCCGTCGAGCGTGGTGACTGTAATAGTCGCTCTTCCCGGCGCAACGCCCTTGACCTTGCCGTTTTCGTCAACTGTGGCAACAGTGTCGTTGCTGGTGGTCCAGATGACTTTCTTGTTGGTGGCATCCTGAGGTACTACCGTCGCTGTCAGCTGGAACGCATTCCTTGCATATATGGTCTCAGAAGTCCTGTCAAGCGATACTCCCGTGACTGCAACGGGATCAACGACCCTCTCAAACAGATACACCTTGGGGAGATCAGAATTTGCAAGATTCGGTGAAGTAACGTGATTGTCAGTGAAAACACCCTGACTATTCCACTCAAGATAGTACTTATATGTTCCTGAAGTATCGGTATATCCATAGTCATTGTCAGGACCTTTAAAGAACCACAACAGGTTCTTTCCGTCACCTCTGTAATGCCACCATTTGGTCGCTTCATCAGAAGTCATAGTAAACATTCTGAGGCCGTTCTGATTGTTGGTGTACAGATCTTTATCCGCTTTGATGTTTTTCAGACGGGTGCTGTTTGCGTTGCTGCTGTCTTCCAGATAGCAATTGAACTCAACTATCTCCGCTTCGTCTTCCGTGAGTGTAATGGTGTCCCCTGTTACTGTCGCAGCGAGACCCTTCAGCTCTCTCGAACCTCCCGCCTCTGTCGAGACGAGGTACACGCTTCCGCTGTTCCCGTTGGCGATGACGTAGTCTTTACCTGCCTCAAGTGTATCTGTAAGTAAATAACTCACAGTACCCGTTGCAGATTCAGATACGGTGACCGCACATGTGGCTGTAAACTCGCCGTCTTCGGTTGTAACTGTGATCGTTGTACTGCCGACAGCCAGCGCAGTAACGATGCCGTCAGATACCGTAGCTACAGAAGTGTTGCTGCTTGACCAGCTAACGTTCTTGTTCGTCGCTCCAGACGGAATGATAGTAGCTGTAAGAGCTGAACTCTTGCCCGGGTTGAGTGTCATCTCGCTCTTGTTGAGGCTGACACCAGTGACATCGATAGGCTCATTGCTGACTATCGTAGTATGATCGTTGCCCGATGCATCGAGATACTCAAAGCCAAGAGTCCTGTCTTTATAGACAGTAACAACAAGTCCTTTACCCAACACATTGGCGCTGCCATTGCTTGTAGCCGATCCGCTGTACTCACTGTCGCTCATGCAGCCAGCGGCACCGTAGTAGAAACTTGTAGTCTTGGTACTGCCAGAAGTATATTCAATGTCATACCCCGGATAGTAGATAGTATCGTAGTGTTTCTCGTTTCCGGTAGCCTCTGTGTGGTTGTGTCCCCAGAGGAAGACAATGATCTTGTCGTCCGAAGTGTCCGCAGTTCCTTTGGTCACAGCATTGTTCAGAACATCGATAACCTGATCTGCATTACCCGTTGTTCTGCCGCCCCCTCCCCACCAGCTGCTAGAACCACCTATGCTGTGCAGCGGGAAGTGAGTAATGATAATGACAGGTCTGGTGTCATTTTTCTTACCTTCCAAATAGTTGCTAAGAGCTGTTATTTGATCAGCCGTATAATTCTGGCTGCTGCTGGCTGAACCAAGGCAGTAAATCAGGTAATCATCTCCGGCATAACCTTCTTTATTGATCTTGATCAACTGCTGTGTGGCATTAGTGCTGTTTGCACTGTAGTTGCCGGGGCTGTATTCGTGGTTACCGGTGGTATAGCACAAGTTAATGTTTCTACTTGTAACCTGATTGACGGCAACCGCAGCTAAAGACCAATAATCACTAGCTGAGGCACTTGCATTTGCCATGTCACCGCCAAATCCCATGCTCTCAGGATAAGTTCCGTATTTGGTCTTGACCATCTCGAGCCATGTCCCGAGTCGATCTGACGACTTGTAGTCCGATTTATTATGAACATCCGATGAGAAAGCAATAATACTGCTTATCTCACTGGCTTTGGCACCGGTATTGTCTGCAGCGAACGCAGAAGAAGGTACCAGCGAAAAGACCATACACAGCGTTAGCAATAACGCCAGAAATCTGTTCTTTCTCATAAACTATCCTTTCTGTAGACGGACAACCGATTTTTATTTACGCCTTCGGGAAGCCCGCTGCGAAGCGGGCTTCCCGTTTGATTGTGTTTTATGCCGACCATAGTGAACCCAGTTTCCTTGCATGCTGGTTGATCTGTGCGGCATCTGCGTTAGTGACTTCACCGTCTTTGGTGATATCCGCGCAGGTGATTCCGTAATCATCGAGAATATAACGTTTGTAGTTCTCCCGCTGATCTTCGGGCACTTCGCTGTATCTTACATGCCAGTTCGCAAGAGCGTAGTCGATCGTCGTCACGTTACCGTCACCGTTGATGTCTCCCATAAGATTGATCTTGATCTCATTGAGTGAGACATTGCTGTTGACTTCCACGTCTTTGACGTTCCTAGTAGCGTGATGCAACTTGGATATCTCTATCCTGTATGTACCAGCTGTCACGTTTTCGAATGTGAAGTTTGCGATATTATCTGCGTTGCATTCAAAGGTATCATCGGTGATCTTTGTCTCTCCGTTATAGAGAGCTACCGTCACGATACCGTCCTCATCCGCAACACCGGCCACAAAACTCTTTACAGTTCCGGACAGTGTGTAAAGTTTTTCCGTCCACTTTGCGAAGAATTCTTTGTTCCCAGTGCTACCGGCTTCGATCCTTGTGACAGGATCTCCGCTAAACTCAGCTGTCGTGTACCAACCGCTGAACTCATAACCTTCCTTCGTGGGAGTCGGCAGTGTAACGGCCGCTGAAACATTATATTTCGTTGCCGCGCCTTCCGGCAGTGTTCCACCGTTGGTGTTGTATGTGATCGTGTATTCTATCAGCTTCCACTGTGCGTACAGCGTCGTGCTGGCGCTTAAGGTCACTTCCGCTCCATCCGCATAACTTGTGCCACTGCCGTCTGCTCTGGTGTTCCATCCTTCGAAGGTAAACCCGTTGAGGCTGAATCCGTTTGCCTTGAGAGCGGTCTTTACACCTTCGTAGACGGTCTGAGGCTCCATTGTACCGCTGCCGTTATTAGCGTTGACGTTGAAAGTGACTTCAAGCGCATTTACCGTAACAGTGGCAGGCACCGGCTGATAGAGTGCTGTGATATCAGTCTCAACGTCTGCGCTGTCGATAGCCCAGAACTCCCAGCACTCTTCCTCATTGAGGGATACTGCACCGGTCTTGCTGACTGTGCAGCTGAAGGTCGCGATATCTGTTTCTTCGGTGATAGTAACGCCGGCAGTTCCGTATTCGGCAACACCGTTGATCTCTTTCTTGCCTTCTGTAACATCCAGGAAGTCGAATCCCAGGGTACTGGCGATATTCGCATTTATCGGCTGCAGCGAATTTGCAACATAAGTCCAGCCGTCAGGCAGTTTGAGCTGTACCTCAAAGGAGCCCAGATTATTGACCGGTCCAAGTGCGACCTTAAATACAACTGTCTGACCGGCAGAAGCATACTGTGTATCTGAATATACCCTGACATAGTATTCGCCGGTTAACACTGTTTTAGTATTTGTATATTCTTTCCCATCAGGACCAATCACAGTTGCAGTATAGACTCTGTTCTCATCAGGGCCCTCTACATCTGCAATGATGGTCTTTGTTTCACCGCACTTCGAACAAGTGAACGTAGCGGATGCAGAAACTTCTGCGCGCGTGCCGACCCCTGTCCAACTCCAAACTGGAGCACCCCAATCGTGTTCGCACGTAATGATCTCCACTGTCTTAACGAAGATCCTGATATTCGCGGTGCTGGGTGCTGTCGTGGTAGTGCTGAAAGTACCGTTTTCACAAACTAGATAACGGCCGGAGCTGATCTGAAGTTTCCCTCCGGAATATATGATCGCACGTCCCTGACTGGATGTCCTGGGCTTGTATGTGCTGCTTTCATATCCGAGGTAATTTGAAGAATTGCTGGCAGTCATGTACTGATTGCTGCTGGAATACTTCCAGACCACAGTCTCATCACTCGTCTCGATGTAGGCGGGATTCGATCCTCTTTCGATAGTCAGAGTTGCGACACCCGTATTGCCGGTGCTGGTTCCGGCAGTATTCTTTACAGCGTACACGGAACTGTCGTCCTTGGTCGCGGCAATGATGTATTCCTTGCCGTCTTCAAGTTTGTCAGTCTCTACGAATCTCTCCACGATAGTTGCCGCCGGATCGACAAGGGTCGTCTCGTCAGCATTATCCTTCGAGCGAATCGTGAAAAGGTTGATGGCGCTTCCGCTGCTGCCGCTGCTGCTGGTGCTTCTTTCTTCGTAAGCAAGATATTTGCTGCTGTTAGAACTCATCAGCATACTGCCGTCGATCATCCAGTCCTCCAGAGTACTGTCAAGTACCCAGACGTCAGGAGTATCGTCGAGTTTCAGCACTCCTCTTGTGGGATTTGATTGTGAAGGATTGCTTACACTGGTGTAGGTAGCATTCAGGTATTTGCCATCCTTGCTCATGATATAGTATC
>CACYBC010000198.1 GCA_902772615.1 uncultured Ruminococcus sp. | reverse complement strand
AGGAGTATGACCTGGGAGTTGTCGCCCAGTGTGTACTCATAGACCTGCTTCGTTTCGTTCCAGACCTTCTCTGCCTCACGGTCTCCCAGACTGGGGAGAAGAGCCAGGGTCGAAAAGCCGCTGTTGATCATGTAATAGACGAATGCGGCTTCCAGCAGTAGAACGAGCAGTCCTTTTACAAGCTGACCGTGGCCGATGATGCCGATGCCCATCAGGACAGCGGAAAGCCTGGTCAGCAGATCACCGTGCCTGAGGGCGTTTATTGCGGTGATTTTCCTTTCTTTCATTTGGAGTTCGTCCTTTCGAAAGAGATGGTGAGATGATACCGGCCCTGCGGCCGGAGATCCGGCCGCAGGGTATATTGAAAGATCAGTTGACTGCCTCGGAGTTCATGGCAGTGTTCATCTCTTCTGTCTTTTCAGCAGCATTGTTGTGGTTGACGGTCTTTGCAACGAGCTCGGCGCCCATTGATCCTGCAGGACCCCAGTAGTTGCCCATCTTTCCGAGAACGGGCTGTACGATGGATGTCTTGGCAATGGTGTCCACCTGAGCTTTTGCGACGACATTGGAACCGGTGCTTACATTGGTGTCGGTGGGGATGACTTCATCTCCGCGGAGCGTGTAGTGGAGCGTCTGAGCCTCTGTGCCGCCGAGGTATGCAGCGAGCGCGACAGCGATCTCCGGATGCTCTTTATAGAGAGCTGTGGAGGGGTTGACGCCGACAGCCTTTGTTCCCGCGAAGGACTTGAGCTGCTTGAGTTCGCCGTTGATGGTGATGGAGGGCAGGCAGGCTGCGCCGAGGTTGTCACCGTAAGCGTCCTGTGCCTTGGAGGCGTCCCATGTGCCGGAGAAGAAGGCATTTGCGCCTTCAACGCTTCCGACGTCTCCGTCGCCGAAGTTCTTGTTCGCAACGAGATCAACGAGATAATCGGTGACTGCAACGGCCTTGTCGCCGCTGAAATCGATGCCCTTGGATTCTTCGGTCTGTGTCGGCCCGAAGAGCGTGCAGCCGTTGGCTACATAAAAGGAAGCGAAATACCAGGAGGTCGTGAGCGGGAATGCGACCTTGCCCTTCTCGAGCATGGCGTCCAGGGACTTGATGTCTTCATCGGAGAAGACGCTCTTGTCGTAATACATGAACCATGTATTTCCGGTGAAAGGAATGCCGTAGACGGAGCCGTTGTAGGTCACTGTGTTGACAGCGGTCTCGCCCTGGTTTTTCTTTGCTGTCTCAACGACGGAGCCGCCGAGCTCAGCAAGAGCGCCGGCCTTTACCAGATCGGGTATCTGGTCGTTGGCGAACAGATAGACGTCAGCAGCGGCGCTGGGGTCTGTCGCGACATTGGTCTTGGCATCGCCTTCCGAGCAGACGCCGTACTTGAAGGTGATCTCCCATTCGGGGTGGAGCTTGGCAAATGCTTCGCAGCTGGTCTGCAGCCATTTGCCTTTCTCGTCGCTCTGGTCTTCCTGAGGACCCCACACCGTGATGGTGACTGCGACTTTTTCGGGTTCCGGATCAGGCTGAGGTTCCGGATCGGGTTCTTTTTTGCCGCAGGCTGTGAACATGGTCATGATCATCAGAACTGCGAGCAGCATGCTGAAAAATCTCTTCGTTTTCATGTTTTCCCCCTAATAAAAGGTAAAATTATAATTTAACCGGTCGTGCCGGATTAAATCCTTCGTTCATACGTGTTCCAGGTTCATTCCCGTCTCGGGATCGAACAGATGGATCGCGTTCGGTGCAAATGTGAAATCAAGATCGGTGCCTATGCCGTGGGTCCCGTCCTCGAGATCGAGGGTGGGGACTATGATGATGCAGTCCTTCCCGTCGGCATTTATATGCAGGTGGACGGAGCTTCCCATCATCTCGCTGACATCGATGGTGCCTGTGATCATGGCGCCGTCTCTGTGCTCGAGAGAGATGTGTTCCGGCCTGACGCCTACGGTGACATCCATCTCGGGAGTGTTTCTTGAAAGGAGGTTGGCCTGCTTTTCGGCGGAAGGAGCGATCAGCGCGTCGCCGATCTTTACCGCGTAGTGCGTATCGTCGGTCTTTACCAGTTTTCCGTCGAACATGTTCATCTGGGGCATTCCGATGAAGCCCGCGACGAAGATGTTGATGGGATCGTTGAACACTTCCTGAGGCGTTCCGACCTGCTGCACTTCGCCGTCCTTCATGATCACGATCCTGTCGCCCAGCGTCATGGCTTCGGTCTGGTCATGGGTAACGTATATGAACGTGGTGTTTATCTTCTGGCGCAGCTTTATGATCTCGGCTCTCATCTGGTTCCTGAGCTTGGCATCGAGGTTGGAGAGCGGCTCATCCATAAGCAGCACCTGAGGCTCCCTGACGATCGCGCGTCCGATGGCGACCCTCTGTCTCTGTCCTCCGGAAAGTGCTCTCGGCTTTCTGTCGAGATATGGCGTGATCCCCAGGATCTCGGCGGCCTCGTTGACTCTTCTGTCCATCTCTTCCTTCGGGGTCTTGGCCAGTTTGAGAGGAAATTCCAGATTCTGCCTTACCGACATATGAGGATAGAGGGCGTAGTTCTGGAACACCATGGCGATATCCCTGTCCTTGGGAGCCACTTCGTTGACCAGACGGTCTCCGATGTACAGCTCGCCTCTGGTGATGTCTTCCAGTCCTGCGATCATCCTCAGAGTGGTGGACTTTCCGCAGCCTGACGGACCGACAAGAACGACGAACTCCTTGTCCTTGATGTCAAGATTGAAGTCATCGACTGCGACGACTCCTTCGTCCGTGACTTTCAGGTTATAGGTCCTGTGCGGAGTCTCTTCCTCTGTGTTTCTTTTGAACAGTCTTTTCTTTTTGGGCTTGGATCCGTCCTCCGCGTTGGGATAGATCTTCTGAACATGCTTCAAAGTTACTGTTGCCATGATCTTCGTTCCTCATTAAAGAATTGGTTATATCTGTTTCGGGGGTGCGACGCTCTCCCCGGTAACATACGAAAACGGTATATATGCGTGAACAGCGGGCCGTTCATAGTTTATGCGCAGCAGCAGATCGTCGACGCTCCTTGCCGCGAGCTCTTCCACGTTCTGTCTCACCGTGGAGAGACGGGGATGTGAGAAGGATGTGCCGTCGATCCCGTCATACCCGATGACCGATACATCGCCCGGGACAGAGCGGCCGCTGTCTGCGAGATATCTCATGGCTCCGAACGCCACTGTGTCGCTCACTGCGAATATGCCGGTTATGGAGGGCCGTCTCCTGAGCAGCCGCTCAGCGGCGTCGTATCCGTCCTGCATCGAGAACGGGCAGGGCTCGTAGTCGGCAGCCCGGTCGAAATCAAGGCCGGCGTCCTTTATTGCGGAGAGAGCGCCGTCTATGCGCCTCGTGCTGTTGTCTTCCGGGTAGGGGACAGGGTATCCGCCGATGATGCCGATCTCCCTGTGACCCAGCTTTATCAGTTTGTTCAGCGCAAAGGCCGAAGCTGAGAAATCGTCTGTGGTGAAGCTTGACAGGTTCTCATAACCGAGCGACGAGGCGTCACCGGTCACCAGCACACATGGCACTGTTATCTCTTCGAATGAGTTGCGGAAACTCTCCGTGCTTCCTCCCAGAAAGATAAAACCTTTGGGCTTGGCAGTGGATAAGAGCCGAATGGCAGTGCTGACCTCGTCTTCAGTCTCATCAAGGAACTGTACGCTGACGTTCTCGCTGTGCTCACGCATCCTGAACTGCAGCTCCTCGAGTATGGATACGAGAAAACTGTTGTTCATGCCGCGGACGATCACAGTGATCCCGGAAGGGGAAGAATTCTTGAGCTGCCTGGCGTTGCTGTTAGGCTGGAAGTTGAGGTCTCTTATGACATGCTCGATCCGCTGACGCGCTTCCTGGCTGACATCCGCTTTATTGTTGATAACTCTGGATACCGTGCCGATGCTGTATCCGGATAACCGTGCAATGTCTTTGATAGTTGCCATTTTTCAATCTCTGATCCTGAAGTGCCGTAAACGTTACCGTAAACGTTTACGGTCAAACAAATCATAACGCTCCGGCAGCCAAAATCAACATGTTTCAGCGCATTAGAATGAAGTTTGTAACAATGAACTAAAGACGCGTTTTCCGTTTGTTGAAATTGTCATCTGCTGTGGCTGCGGACCGGGAATTACGGAACATTTCGGGCAGCAAAAATCCGCCTGACATGCAGGCGGCTGTGTTATGGATCGGTGTCAGACGATGATAAGCGCGAGCTTTGCAGGCATGCAGACAGCCGTCTCGCCTTTGAGGCTTATCCATCCGAATCCCTCACATAGCTTGTCAGGGCAGAGGGAGTTAACGAATCTTATCTTTCCTCCGCTCACTTCAAATGTCGCGGTAAGATCGCCCTGCGCAGTGTAGATACCGTCTGCGTCCAGGGAGATGCGCATGATCTCGGTTCCGTCATATACCACCGAGGCTTCGGCGCCGCGGGGACGGAACAGTTTAGGCAGAAGGAAAGCAGCCAGCGCCGTGATGAGCAGCGCAGCGATAATGACGATATCCTTCTTTCTGAACACAGATCTCAAGGTCCGGCTCCTTCTTGAGAATAAACAGTCTCTAAATTATAATTCTTTACAACAGATAATAACAGATGGAGGAATGATTGATGCAGACGGCAAAGGAATTTGCGCAGCAGAACAGGGAGAATATACTCAGGGATCTCAAGAGACTGGTGGACATCAACAGCATCAAAGACGAACCTGCGGAAGGAGCCCCGTTCGGACCGGGAGTCAGAAAAGCTCAGATGGAAGCTTTTTCCATAGCCAGGGAACTGGGCTTTGAGAAGACCGCAGACTGCGAGGGATATATCGGATACGCCCATTCCGGCAGAGAAGACAAGTTCATCGGCGTAATAGGCCATCTGGACGTCGTGCCTGTCGGTGACGGATGGGACCGTGATCCTTTCGACATGTATGAGAGGGAAGGATACGTTATGGGACGCGGCACCGGGGATGACAAGGGACCGCTTCTTGCTGCGATGTACGCGTGCAAATACCTGTTTGACAATAAGATACCGCTGAGATACGGCATCAGGGTGCTTCTTGGCTGCGACGAGGAATGCGGGATGAGCGATCTCGACTATTATCTCACTCACTATCCCGAACCGGTCTTCTCCTTTACTCCGGATGCGGGATTCCCGGTAGGACACGGAGAGAAGGGCATCTACAGCTCGGATCTGGTGTCGGCTCCGATAAAAGACGGAAAGATACTCGCCATAAGCGGCGGGATGGCCTCCAACGTAGTTCCGGACAGATGCACCGTAGAACTGGAAGCGGGGTATGCACAGGCGCTGAAAGAAGCCGCAGAGGGTGACGCGCACTATGATATCCACGAGGAAGACGGCAAAGTCACAGTAACCGCCAAAGGACAGGCGGCCCATGCCGGAATGCCCTGGGGCAGTCTTAACGCCAATCTTCTGGCAGTTTCTCTGCTGCTCAAGGCAGGCATTCTGGAAGGGGAGGAGAAGAAAGCCGCGGAATTCGTCTGCTCTGTCATGAGCGACCTGAACGGAGGGTTCCTCGGAATAGCGGCAGAGGACGGCCGCTTTGAGCCCAACTCCATCATAGGAGGAATGATCGGACTCACAGACGACGGAAGGCTATGCCTCAACGTGAACAGCCGCTACAATACGGCGATCAGCCCCGAAGACATAGAGAGGAACATAGAAAACAAAGCTGCCGAGTGCGGCTTCGAAGT
>CACYBC010000197.1 GCA_902772615.1 uncultured Ruminococcus sp. | reverse complement strand
GATGAGCATGTGTATCAGGTCATTCAGTTGATCCATTCACTTGCGGATATCTCCGCCCACATCATCTTTCGTTGATGTTATTCTACTGCAAAGGTACAGTATTATCAATGGATCAGTTATTGACTGATCAGTCGTTTGTTGGGGCGATTCATCCCATGTTTGAAAGCTCGGGTATTCTCGCCTTCTGTTATAAAAGAGGCCGGTGCGTATTATATCCGGGAGATATGCGCCGGCCTTATGTTTATATGTCCTTATAAAGAGCTGATGATCATTTTCCTGCTGCGGCTGAGATCATCTTTTCCAGTATCTCTGACGCAGTTCTCTCAGTCATGCGGTCTTTATCTCTGAGAGGATTGAGTTCAACAAGATCAAAAGAGCATATGTCATCAATCCTCTCCGTGACTGCATCGATGACGGAGATCGCTTCTTCTGTGTTTATTCCGTCAGCGGCGGGCACTGATACGCCGGGGGCAAAAACAGGATCGATGACATCCAGATCAAAACTGACATGTACTGAGCCGGTCCCGTTGAGACATACGGTAAAAGCCTTTTCGATGATCTCCCGGATATCTCCTGAACGGAGATCTTCCGTTGAATAGACCGTGACCCCGGCTTTTCTGAGATTCTCCTTCTCCTCGCGGTCGATGGATCTGGCGCCTACTATGCAGACGTTCGAGGGATCAACAGTCCCGCCATCATGGAAACCGCGAAGATCTTCGCATTCATATCCTGCGGCGCATGCCAGAGGCATCCCGTGGATGTTTCCCGTTTCTGTCGTGCGGAAAGTGTTGAAGTCGGCATGGGCATCGATCCACATCACACCTATCCTGCCATACGCTTTCTCGGAAGAGAGAACGGACGGTATGGCACATGCGTGGTCACCGCCTACAAGGATCGGAAAAGCTCCATGAAGTTTTGCGCTGACGAGCCGACGGTACAGTCTGGAGTTGAGATCGTTCAGTTCAGCTTCATTCTTCCTCATATCATCAGCCGCATGGCTTTTGACTGCTTCCGGGTCTGCAGAGATGATCTCAGAGGGAACTGAGGCATTTGCCAGGAGGATCTGCGGAGCGTTTCTGCTGCCGTCCACCGATACTCCAAGATCTGATGCTGCGCCAATAAGTTGGACGTCCATTTATAAACCTTCTTTTATCCTTTTGGCCTTTCCGGCCGGCACGGCGAGAAGCGCTTTATCTGTGGCTCTCGCATGCCAGATATATTCTAAACACAACAGAGACATCTTTCAACAAAGAAAGCTGTTGCTGTCTAAAAAACAGAAGACGGCAGCGGCTTGCCCTTGGATCAACGATTGGTATATATATTGTATATATAATATAAGCATCACAAAAAATCGGAGCCGCCATGAGGATCAACAGGTTTTCGGAAGAGATGATAAAACGGTTCGGGGAAAAGGTATACCGCATACCTCTTTCGGCCGGATGTACCTGTCCCAACAGAGACGGAACGCTCGGGACCGGAGGATGTGCCTTCTGCTCCGGAAGCGGTTCGGGGGAATTCTCGTTTCCCGACATCCCGATCTCCGAGCAGATCAGAAAGGGAAAGGAACTTCTGGCCGGAAAGACCGACGCCAGAAGATTTATAGGCTATTTCCAGTCATACACCAATACATACGGAGATCAGAACAGGCTCAGGCAACTGTTCCTCGAAGTGATATCGGATCCCGAGATCTGCGCTCTGTCCATAGCTACCAGGCCAGACTGTCTGGAAGAGGATATGATCAGCTTTCTTTCGGATCTGTCCGGGATCAAGCCTGTCTGGGTCGAACTGGGACTGCAGACGGCAAATGATGAGACGGCAAGGGCGATGAACAGGTGCTACGAACGGGAAGCTTTTGACAGCGCTTATAAAAGGCTGAAAAAGGCGGGGCTCGAAGTGATAGTACATATCATCCTGGGACTTCCGGGAGAAGATGAAGAGGATATGATGCGGACGGCGCGCTATGTTTCACAGCTGAAGCCTGAGGTCGACGGGATCAAGATCCATATGTTGCAGATACTGAAGGGCACTGCCCTCGGAGAGGAGTATGAGCGTGAACCGTTCCGTGTCCTTTCGCTGGAGGAATACACTGATCTGGTGATAAGGATCTTCCGGATGCTGCCGGAGAGCACGGTGATCCACAGATTCACGGGGGACGGTCCCAAAAAGCTGCTGATCGAACCGAAATGGTGCTGGGAAAAGAAAAAAGTACTCAATTACATGAACAAAGAGATAGCCCGGGCCTGAAACGCGGAAGAATACTTCACGGGATTGTGTTATAATCTTGCATCATGCAGCAACTGAGGAACCAACACTGAACTGTTGCAGAAAGCTCTGTCAAGAGCAGGACGAAAGGGAGAAGCATGGGAAAAAAGACCGTAAACAAAAACGTCAAACAGTATGCATTGCTGTTACTGTTCTCGTTTCTTGCGATCATAATCGGCAACCGGATCGCCTGCAAGAATGCGAGGATATTCGACCCTGAGGTCGGCGAAGTCGCCGAGACATATCTGGTCAAAGTCGACAGCATACTGTCTGTAACGGAGGAAAAAAGGGATTACGGCGGCGCTACTGACGTTACCCAGACAACTATCAAGTTTACCGGAACTGTTCTGTTCGGGGAGAGAAAGGGCGATTCCATAGCAGTCACACAGATATATGACGATATCCTTACGGGGAACATAGCGGCAGTGGAAAAGGGTGACTGGATCTATGCGTATATCCCCGCAGAAGGGGCAGAAGCCACAGCTGGGAACTTCTTCCGGATAAAGGAACTGTCGGTCCTGTTCGTGATCATCGTTGCTTTCCTGATCCTTTTTGCCAGGCTGAAAGGCGTGGCTTCCGTGTTGTCGCTGGGGCTTACCGTAGCTGCAGTATTCTTTGTGTTCGTCCCCGCGATCCTCTCAGGATACAATGTATATCTCTGGGCACTGCTGGTGTGCGCATACGCGATAATCATCACGCCTCCGTACATCGGCGGATTCAATAAGAAATCACTGGCGTCGATCCTCGGATCTGTCAGCGGAGTAGCTCTGGCAGGAGTGCTGACGCTTGTTCTTAATGCAGTCATGAAGATAACGGGATTCGCTTCAGAGGAGGACATGTTCGTCGTTTCGATACTGAGCGAGCCCATCGATCTCAAGGCGGTCACTTTCGCGGCTATAATCATCGGCGCTCTCGGATCGACTCTCGACGTCTCGATGTCCATCGCCACTTCGGTGTGGGAGATGCATGACAGCACAGGCAACAGTGATTTCAGATCACTGCTTGATTCGGGGTTCAACATCGGAAGAGATATCCTGGGCACGCAGATCAGCACGCTCATTCTCGCGTATATAGGAACATCGCTCTGCACGGTGCTCCTGCTGGTCGCGTACCAGACCAGCATCCTGGAACTTTTGAATCTTGAGCAGGTGATCATTCAGCTGGAAGATATGCTCGTCGGTGCGGCTACCATAATCCTCACCATACCGTTCACCGCGCTGATCAGTGCGCTGATGCTTTCCGGCAAGGAAGAGCCGCAAAGGGAATTCGTCATAGACGGAAGCGGCGAGCAAAGTGCTGCGGCAGAGCCGGGAAACAGGGAAAACAGCTAGCCTTTCCGGGATCGCAACCGCGGTTAAAATGACATTGAAAACGGTGCCGATGCGATACGCACGGCACCGTTGTAACTTCCGAGAAAAAAAGCAAAAATAGTTGTTGACATAGCAATTCGCTGTTGATAGAATATATCTCGCGCCTGTGAAGAGCGGGCGCCGAAAGATACTCTTGGACCTTGAAAATTAAACAATATCACACAAAAAGTGCAGCCCTTGTTAAGGTAAGCGAAGAGCTTACAAAAGTAACGAGGAACAAGCCAGAAATGGCGTTCTCGAGCTAAGGTAT
>CACYBC010000196.1 GCA_902772615.1 uncultured Ruminococcus sp. | reverse complement strand
GCCGTCCATATCGATGCAGGGATCCTCGTCGTATCTGGACACGTATGTGTATTCGTCCACATAGCTTCCGGCTATGTCGGCGAGAGGCCCCGGGGCGTCTCTCATGGGGACCTTTCCGTTGACATCCTTGTATCCGGTCCTGGGTCCTATGACCAGCGTGCCTCCGCTGCGGACATATTCGTGAAGCAGCTCGGAAGCTCTGTCGGTGACGATGGCCGCGTCCGGGAAGACGATCAGTTTGTACTTCGCGAGCTTCTCTGCGGTGCAGTCGTCGGAGAAATAGATGAAATCACAGGGCACGTGGGCCTTCTGCATGGTGTCGAACCAGGCGTCCTGGCTCTTTCTGCCCACAGGTCCGTGCCAGCCGTCGTTCTCGCTGTCCCAGTCGTCCAGGTAGTCGAAGGCGATGGCGACCTCAGCTCTGTAGTCGGTGCCTTTCACGCATGAGAGCTTCCCGAGGTCCTCGGAGACCTGCCTGACCTCCGCGAGCCTTCTGGTGTCGCGGTTGTTCTGGTCCAGTATGCCGTGCCAGTAGATCTCGGTGCCGTAAGGCGCGGTCCTCCATCTGAAGTAGCTGATGTAGTCGGCGCCGTGGGCCAGCGACTGCATGGACCACAGTCTCAGCTGTCCGGGCTTCGGGGAAGCGGCGCCGATGGCCCCGCCGTAAGCGCCGTTGGGACCGGACTGCTGCTCCATGATGCCGAACACCGGGGATATGGACCTTATGTGGCAGAGGTTCCAGCTCCAGGCGCGGTCCTTCATGGGATTCTTCGAGTCGAAGTCCAGCACGTAGGCGAAGTTCGGATATGAGTCGTATGTGAGGAAGTCGAGGCTCTCCTGAGTCATCGCATGGCTGTCGAGATGCCCAAAGAAGCCGTTGTGTGTTATGAACTGACGGGAAGGTATGATCTTCCTGAGTATACCGCTCTGCAGGCTGCAGTATTCCCTGACGCTATGCGACCAGAAGCGCTTGGCGTCCAGCTGCATGTGGGGGTTCACTATGCCGTTGGCCGTGGGCCTCGGCAGCCACACCTGGCTGAAGTCGTTGTAGGTCTGGTTCCAGAATTCATTGCCCCAGGCGATGTTGAGCTTTTCTATGGTGCCGTATTCCTTCTGCAGGAAAGCGCGGAACGCGGCATGATCCGCCTCGCTGTAGAACTCTGTGGACTCGCAGTTGAACTCATTGTCTATCTGCCAACCGATGATGCACTTCCTGGAGGAATATTGCTCCGCTATCTTTTCTACTATAATCGCGGTCCTCTCGCGGTAGACTCTGCTGTTGTAGTTGTAGTGCCTCCTGAGGCCGTGTCTTATGAGGGTGCCGTCTCTGAAGGCGTTGAGCACTTCGGGATACTTCTCCGTGAGCCACGCGGGAGGCGTAGCCGTGGGAGTGCAGAAGATGACCTTGATATCGGTCTGTTCCGCCGTGTCCAGAAACCTGTCGAAGAAGGAGAAGTCGAATACGTCCTCTTCCGGTTCGAATCTATTCCAGGCGAATTCCGCGATCCTTATGACCCTGATGCCGTTTTCCAGCATCCTGTCGATGTCGCTCCTCCAGAGCTCTTCCGGCCAGTGTTCCGGGTAGTAGCATGTGCCGAGAGTAAGCCTGTCAAAGTCAAGTCGCTTGTCCATTTCAGTCGGTCCTTTCAGTTGATTTGTTTATCGTATCAGCCTCTTATCTTCCTTACCAGCTGCGCCGCTTCCGAGGCGAGATCCCTGATCGTATCGAAATCTCCCGCGGAGATAAGTTCCTTCTTTACCATCCAGCTTCCTCCGACGGCAATGATCCTGCCGTATGCGAGATAGTCCCCGGCGTTGGACGCGTTTATGCCTCCTGACGGCATGAAGCTCAGACCCGTGAAGGGCTCGGCGCACGCCTTTATCATGGCGAGGCCGCCGGAGAGCTCCGCCGGGAAGAATTTGACGGTGTCAAGCCCCATCTCCACCGCAAGCTCCATGTCGCTTGGCGTCTGGGTCCCGGGTATGACAGTTATCCCGATCTGCTGGCAGTGTCTAACTGTGCCGGGATTGATCCCGGGAGAGACTATGAACTCCGCGCCTGCCTGGACCGCCCTGTCGGCCTGCACTCCGTTGAGTACGGTGCCGGCTCCTATGAGCATCCCGGGATGGCGCTGCTTCATTATGCTGATGGCTTCAGCGGCCGCCGCGGTGCGGAACGTGACTTCCGCCGCGGGAAGACCTCCCTCGCACAGCGCGTCGGACAGAGCCGCGGCTGCCGCGGCGTCCTCTATCACCACTACGGGCACTATGCCCGTTTTCCTTATCTTTTCAAAGATATTATCCATGTGCAAACTCCCTTCTGTCTGAGTCTATTATATCCGATTGAAAGCTCAAGCGGAGAACAAATCGTTATTATAAAAACACTTGACCTTTATTTTGGGTGAAGTAATAATGGATTCAGCGCATGACAGGACATAAGGATTCTAATGAAGATTAAAGATTACAAGGGCCAGGAGCTCTGCGAGCTTCTGGATTCCGGAAAGATATCCATACTGGAAGAGCTTGGCGCCGGGGACCTCAGAAGAGAGATGGACCGCGTGGGCAGCCTATGCTCTTTCTTCATCAGGCTGATCTGCAGGAACAAGAGCGATGAGAGCCTGCGGAAGAGAGCCTCAAAAATGATACGCTGCGTAGCGCCGTCATCCATGGCCGCGCCACTCCCGCAGTATGATGGCACGGTCGTGGTGGGCTTCAACCACCCCTCTCTCGGAGAGGTCTGCAGGCTCCTTTACATAGGACTGGACAGCTATCCCGACAGGGAGTTCCTGTTCCCCGTCAATCTTCCCTGGTACGAGTCCATAGTGGGGATAATCCCTGAGCTCAACAGGCTCGGCATACACATCACCCCCATGATGACTCCCGCCACCGAGGAGAAGCTCAACAGGAGATTCGAGGGGGATCAGGAGAAACTGGACGACATCGAGTTCCTGAGGATGGTCTTCGACAGAAGATACATAAGGGAGATCAAGTCCATAGCCCAGAAGAACGGTGCCATATTCGTGGCGCCTTCCGCCACCAGGCAGAAGGAGATCATCGGCGACTATGTGCACCCTTCCATGACTGTCGTGGCTCACCTCGTCATGAAGGGAGGAAGGAAGGCCACCTTCATACCGGTGGCGGTCATCTCCCCCGTTCTCGCCAACAGGGAGCTGAACCTCTTCAGGAGATACAGATTCATACCATGCGAGCCCTTCTCCTCCGAGGAGGTGGCGAAGCTCACCGCCGGGAGAGACAGAGAATTCGACTTCACCTTCCTTAGAAGGATAGAAAAAGCATATCTTGCAAACACACTGTTCTGACATATAAAAGGAGGTCCAAATGGATTTCAAGAACATCAGCAACATCAAAAAAGCCGGCTCTCTCGCCATCCTCGCGGCTGCGCTGGGCGTCACCGCAGCTGTGGCGAACAGGCTGGGCCAAAACAGAAAGAAGGCGCCGGAGACTAAGCCCAAAAAGGTAATAATCGACACCGATACCGGAGCGGATGACGCTTCCGCCCTGATCCTCGCAGCGAAGAGCAGCGAACTGGATATCCTCGGTGTTACCGTCCTTGCGGGTAACGTGGGCATCGAACAGGCCACGAAGAACGCCCTCATGGCTCTGGAGATCGCGGGTTCCTACGCTAAGGTATACAAGGGCTCCGACGAGAGATACGGCGGTCAGGCCATAGAAGCCTTCAGCGTGTTCGGTGAGGACGGCATGGGCGACATGGAACTGATACATCCGCTCGGACAGGCGGAGGAGACCGATGCAGTCGACTTCATCCTGCAGACCGTGAAGGAATATCCCGGAGAGGTGGAGATCATCTCCCTCGGGCCTGCCACCAACATCGCCAAGGCGATGGACAGGGATCCCGAAGCCATGAAGCAGGTAAAGATGATCTGGTCCATGGGAAGCGCAGGCCTCGGACCCGGAAACGCCTCCCCCGTTGCTGAGTTCAACGTCTACTCCGACGCTCCGGCTTACAAGAGGATGCTGGATTCCGGCTGCCCGGTCACAGTCATAGGACTGGATGTCTGCGGCGGAGAAGCCATGTGGACCGACAAGCAGTTCGGAGAGCTTCTCATGAGCGGAGAGATCGGCGAGTTCGTCACCGATTCCTTCTCCAGGATCAGGCAGTTCTACGCCTCCAACGGTTCCGCAGGCGCGGTCATGAACTGCGACGCTCTGGCAATGATGTGCGCCATCGATCCCGATTTCATCGAGTCCACAGTGCAGTGCCACGCCAGCTGCATCACGGATCCCGGCGAGACCTACGGACAGGTGATCTTCTACAGGGAGGGATTCACCTATGACGTGGCCAAGGCTGACGGAGATTTCAATGTGACTCTCGTCACGGAAGTGAAAGCGGAAGACTACTTCGATGAGTATCTGGACCGCGTAGAGGAATGATTCATAATGGTATTTGAAACGGACCCGCTGATCTTTCGGACAGCGGGTCCTTTCTTTTCTGTTCCTCGTATCACACGCCGCAGATGTGAACAAAGTGTTAAAAAATGGATAAATAAATAACCGACAAAACGGCGTTAACTGTTCAATCCTACAACTTTGTTCCGGGGCGTTCCGGATTCATTGACAGAGCATTTCGGGAAAAGCAAAATAGAGTTAAATCCACCCTTTAATAACAGGAGGTTTTCAATGGGTTTTCTTAGTCAGATCGGCCCGTTCGTACTGGCCGTAATCGCCGTCATCATCAACGGCGTCCCGCAGCTGCTCTATGCGCAGACACGCGGATTCGCTCTTAAGCCCACCGGTTTCGCGTACCTCATCGGAGCTATCGGCAACCTTATCACCGGCTCCGTCACGCCCATCTCCGGCCAGGCTGAAACGATCACCGTTGCCAGCGTCAAGAAGAACCTGCGCAACAACATCAGCTCCATCCTCATGGCCACATGCATCATGACCATCCTCGGCCTCTGCGGCGGCGTCTCCAAGATCGCCGACTTCGCAGGTCCCGCAGTCGTATCCGGCATGATGTCCGGTGTCGGCCTCATCCTCGCCGGAGTGTCCTGGGACATGTTCGGTCAGGAGAAGCGCATCACCATCGTCTCGGTCATATCCGCTATCGTCACATACGCGATCTGCGTCACCACCGGCAACTCCAACAGCGTCGTATGGACCATCTTCGTGTCAGTCGTTCTCTCAACGCTCGATTTCCTGTTCCTGCAGAAGCGCCGCGTCGATATGAGCACTGTCGTGGAAGAAGGCCGCGAAGCCATGGAGAGCAGCACGGAGTGGAGATTCTGGAAGAAAGAGTACTGGGCTGACTTCAAGTTCATCAAACCCACGATCAACCTCCAGGTCATACTCGGAGCCCTCAGCATCGTCATGCTGAATATTGGCGCCAACATCTCCTTCGGAGGCATCACCGCTTCCATCGCGGGCATGTCACAGAACTATGACCACCTGTCCATCATCAACTCCCTGGCTGACATCCCCAGCGCCCTCTTCGGAGGTCCTCCGATCGAAGCCATCATCTCCGGAACAGCCGGCGCTCCCTGGCCTGTCGCCTGCGGTATCGTATTCATGCTCGTCTGCGGCATCCTCGTCCTCACCGGACTCGTCAGCCGCCTCGGCAAATACCTGCCCGCGCAGAGCATCTCGGGCTTCCTGCTCGTCATCGGATTCGCCCTCACTTTTGCTCCGAACCTCCAGGCGGTCGCAGCATCCGAGAATCCCATCTCCGGCTACATGGCAATGGGCGTGACCGCATGGTCCCAGAACCCGTTCCTCGGAATGGTCGTCGGTGTTCTCACCCGCTTCTTCGGACACTATGTGGGTCTCGTATAAGGAGTAGCAGATGCAGAACTGGTCAGATAAGTATACGGTACATCTGTCCCCCGATTTCTCCGTAGATCTCCCGCTTCTCGATATAGGCGGCGGTTTCTACATCTATTCGTTCGATATGACGGGCGAAGCGCGCTGGAACCGCGAAGCCGCGGCTCAGCTCAAGGAAAAGCTCGCCCCCTATGATTTCGACGGTTTCGTCACTGTACAGACCAAGTCCTGCGGACTCACGCAGGCCACCTGCACCGAGTTCGGTTTCGACGAGTATCTTGAATTCAGGAAGAGCAAGAAGTCCTTCATGATAGATCCCGTCGGCGTGGAAGTGACATCCATCACCACCCACGGCAAGCAGGAGCTCTGGATCGGCAAGGAGAAATACGCCCGCTTCCAGGGTAAGAAGCTCTGTTTCATGGACGACGTGGTCTCCACCGGCGGCACCATAGACGCCGCGATGGAGCTGTGCAGCAAGATCGGCGTTGAGATCTGCGTGATCGCATGCGCTCTGCTCGAAGGTGAGCACCGCGATCAGTACAAGGGCATACCGCTGGTATCCCTTGACTGGATCCCGCTTCCCGGAAACATCGAGTGATATTCCGACCTTTTTTAAAACAACGACCTCCCGGACTTCGGCCCGGGAGGTTATTTATAGATGAAAAGAGCCCTCCGGACTTTGATGTCCGAAGGGCTTCGATCTTTTTAAGAATGATCAGTCCTCTGTTTTGAAGATCCTGTCCTGCTTCATCAGCACGGAAGCCAGTATCTCGCCGAGGATGTAGCATCCTATGATCTCGCCTGCTGTCACATAGAGCATCATCAGTGCGAGAGGCATGTCCAGTCCGTAGCCGTACTTGAGTATGATCGGCACGATGATGCCGTTGGATATGACCGCGGGGATCGGGACCAGCCAGCGGTTCTTTCTCAGAAGGTATCCGCCTACAGCCCCGATGAGAGTGGCTATGCTTCCGAAGACGATGTCCAGCACTATGGCTCCGCCCAGAAGGTTGCCGAGGATGCAGCCGATGAAAAGACCCGGTATGGCTGCCG
>CACYBC010000195.1 GCA_902772615.1 uncultured Ruminococcus sp. | reverse complement strand
CCGAAGAAGACCTTGGTAGGTGTGTAATACCTGAACTGATATTCTCTCATTTTGCAGGTTCCTTTCTATAAATTTATTGCTACCCTTTCATGATTATATCACACTCAAAAACGAGTTACACAACAGTATCGCGTGCTGCCGTATAAATCTTTCCGCGATCCTGACATTACACGCAAAGGAAGGCTCCGCTTTCTGCGGAGCCTTCCTGCAAAAGACCGTTCAGCCTTTCAGACGGTTCTCATTAAAGAGCTGCCTTGTAGATCTCGATGACTTCTTCCTTGGTGAGCGGTACATACATGCCGCCGCGTGCGGTGGCCTGTGTGGCCATGTCATCAAAGTGCTCTTCCGTTACGCCGATCTCGGAGAGAGTGCGCGGGATGTTCATCTTGTTGAAGAAGAGATCCTCGGTCGCTTCGATCGCCTTGTTGGCTATCTCGTACTTGTCGAGAGAAGGATCGATCCCGAACACGTTGACGCCGTATCTCACGAACCTGTCGACTGTCTTGTCGCTCAGGATGTGGCGCATCCAGTGGGGCATCAGGATAGCGAGGCCCTGGCCGTGGATGATGTCATGATAGGCGCCGATGGGGTGCTGCAGGCCGTGCAGTGTCCATCCGGACATGCGGCCGCCGCTCAGAAGACCGTTGATGGCCCAGGGTGCTGCCCACATCAGGTTAGCGCGTGCCTCGAAGTTGTCGGGCTCCTTGATGGCGATAGGTGCATACTTGGCGACTGTCTTCATGATGGCCTCTGCGAAGCCGTCGACGAGGTCGATGTCGGTCGCGGGGTCAAAGTATGTCTCGGAGGTGTGGATGAAGATATCCGCTGCGCCTGCCGCGACATGTCTCGGAGGAACTGAATATGTGAACTTGGGATCGAGGATGGAGACGTTGGCATAGAAGAGATCGCCCCTGAAAGCGCCGCCCTTCTGATGGGTGTGCTCATTGGTGATGACGGCGCCTGCGTCCATCTCGGAGCCGGTGGAAGCCATCGTGCAGATGACTATCATGGGGAGGGTCTTGGTGATATCCTTGCCGCTGGCGCCCCATGCCCACAGTCCGTCGTAATCGTCGAGATCGCCGGGGAAGAATGCCGCGGCGCGGATGGCCTTGGAGCAGTCGATTACGGAGCCGCCGCCGATGGCGAGGACGACTTCGACGTCATTCTCCTTGCAGATCTTGGCAGCTTCGATAACGGACCTCAGCCTGGGGTTGGGATCGACCTTGTCATACTCCCACCACTGATAGCCCTTCTCCCTGAACAGGTTGGTGACATAGTCATAGATGCCTGTCGCTGTCGCGGTGTTCTTGTCGAATACCATAAGGACCTTCTTGCCGTACTGAGCAAGTGACTCGTCGAGATGCTCGATCGCGCCGGCGCCGAAGAAGACCTTGGTAGGTGTGTAATACCTGAACTGATATTCTCTCATTTTGCAGGTTCCTTTCTTTATCGATATTGTTAAGGAATTTATCATGCTGAGATTAATTATATCTTAGTAAGAAAAAAAGGTAAATCTTTAGTTACTTCCCCTATAAGGAACAGGAGGCTCCCGGCATTTCCGGAGGTCTCCTGCATCTTTGTTTTCTGTTCAGTTCTTCCTGTTCTTCTTGACTCTCATGAAATTGAATTCCAGATCGGTGTTCTCCTGGAACTTCCATACCAGTTCCCTGTCGAAATCGTAGCGCATGCCGCAGTTCCGGTCGAAGATCATCGTTCCGCACTCTCCCTTGCGGTAAGGCTTCCATTCCGGAACATCGCCGCCGTTCGGATCCCCGCAGGTCGCGAAGTTGATCCAGGCCTGATGCATCTTCTGGCTGAGCGCCACGCAGTCGGGCTCGTTGCAGGCGTCCACATATTCGGTGTTGCCGAACACGAGCGGCAGGCAGAATCCGTGATACGCGGGTATTCCTCCGAAATAGTTGAGGTGATATGTGATCATGTAGCAGTAAAGCGGCGCTTCGCACTCGGCCTTGCGGTCGAAGAACTCATATACGCCCTTGCGCACGATGAAGTCGAGATTGTACAGGTCGAGCAGGTCACCGTCGGGATATACTCTGCGGAACAAGCTGATCATCTCATCCTTCTTCTCCCCGAACAGATCCGTCAGCAGCTCATCCTTCTTCTCATCGGGAGTGTCGTAGGTGTATAAGTCCGGAGCATACAGCACGGTCTCGCACTGGCATGTTCCGCCCATCACCGGCACCTTTTTCGCATATTCGGTCAGCCCGACCTCATTGGGATTTCCGACATAATAACCGTTGCGCACCGGCTGCACGATGCCGTGCAGATTGACTCCTTCATCGGCAAGCACCTTTACGCTCTCGCTGTATACGCGGCAAAGCTCTTCATAGGGCACTTCCGCTATCCGGGAAAAGGTCTCCTTCGTGAGGCCCAGCTTCTCCACCATCATCCTGCATACCCTGCGGTTGTTGGCGGCGTCATCCACCTCTCCCGGCAGGTTCATGAGGCCGCTCTGGAATATGACTCTCTGATACAGCCCGTCCGCGTCGGGTATCTGCATGAGGGTGCGGATCTTCCCGCCTCCTCCGGACTGTCCGAACAGAGTCACGTTATACGGATCCCCTCCGAACTTCTCGATATTTCGTCTGATCCAGCGGAGGAGTTCCACTATGTCCTCCATGCCGGCATTTCCGGAGTTTCTGTACTCATCCCCGAATTCCGAGAAATCCATGTATCCCAGTATGTTGAGCCTGTGGTTGAAGGATACCACGACCAGATCCCCGTCTCTGCAGAGATTTGCCCCGTCGTAGCTCATCTGTTCCACGGAAGAGCCTGTTCCGAACCCGCCGCCGTGGACCCAGACCATCACCGGCCTTCTGCGGGAAGGATCCGGAGATCTCGTCCATACGTTGACATACTGGCACTGCTCGTCCTCCGGCCAGAAACGGTATCCGAACAGAGGCTGCTGGGTAAGCGCGTACATCCTTGACACGCTCGGCTTGCTGACTGTAGGAGCCACAGGTCCGTAGGTCACCGCTTCCCTGACTCCGTCCCAGTG
>CACYBC010000194.1 GCA_902772615.1 uncultured Ruminococcus sp. | reverse complement strand
TGCGAATGCCTGTGCCATTGAGAATACGGAGGTCAGGTCAAGATTCATTGTGAAGTCCCAGTCGTCTCTCTTGAAATCGACCAGGGGTGTGCCTGTTCCCTTCTCACCGCCTGCGCAGTTCACGATGACTTCGCAGTGACCGAAGTGCTCTTTGACTGCTGCAACTGCTGCTGAGATGGACTCTGCGCTTGTTACGTCGCATGCTACGGGCAGCACATCAACACCGTACTTCTCGCTCCATGCCTTGGCGCTGTCCTGAAGTCTCTCTACTCTTCTTGCCAGCAGAACCAGATTGGCTCCCTGCTGTGCATAACCCTCTGCCATCTGCTTTCCGAGTCCGGACGAAGCTCCGGTGACGGCTACGACTTTTCCTGTGTAATCGAACATGATTTATCCTCCAAAAAAATATAACTGGTTGCGGAGAAAATATATCATTTTTCTCTGCTTTAATCAACTCGTTTCAAAATTTTGGGGTTATTGCACATATTTGGAGAAACGAGTAAGGATTAGTATTAATGGATAAGAGATCGGCTGAAAAATGGGTCATTGTGCCGATTCTGAAAACAACTTTCCGTGATGTATAATCGAAGTACCGATTATTGATAGAACAGGAGAGAATGATCATGTTACGAGAAGTCAGAGTTGAAAACGGCGCGGTGAGAGGACTGCCAGCGGCTGATCCCCGTATCACGTCATTTAAGGGAATACCGTTTGCAGCGCCTCCCGTCGGCGAGCTTCGCTGGAAAGCCCCGCAGCCTGTAAGTGACTGGGAAGGAGTTCTGGATTGCTACAGGTTTGCTCCGATATCCATGCAGCATATTCCCGGCCTGGATGAGACGAACATATACACAAGAGAATGGAACGTTGACCCGGAGATCCCGATGGATGAGGACTGCCTGTACCTGAATGTCTGGACTCCGGCAAAGAAAGCAGATGAAAAGCTGCCCGTGTTTGTCTGGTATTTCGGCGGGGGACTGAGGGAAGGCAATCCCGCAGAGATGGAGTTTGACGGCGAACGTATAGCCAGAAGGGGAGTGGTGGTAGTTACCGTCAACTACAGACTCAATGCCTTCGGCTTTCTTGCCCATCCGGAACTGACCGCAGAGAACCCGGATGCTCCCGCGAACTTCGGCCATCTGGATCAGCAGGCTGCAACGCGCTGGGTCAAGAGGAACATTGCGGCATTCGGCGGAGATCCGGACAATATAACCATCGGAGGTCAGTCGGCAGGAGCGCTCAGCGTAATCGCTCAGCTGTGTTCGCCTACCAATGAGGGACTGTTCCAGAAAGCAGTGGTGATGAGCGGCCTTATCGCCACTCCGTACAAGCCGTCTCTTATGAGGACATTCACACTTGAAGAGATGGAGCAGTACGGTGTGAAGTTCTTCGAATATCTGGGGGTGAAAAGTCTTGCGGAGGCCAGAGCGGTAGATGCAGTGACGCTCAGAGATAAATGCGAGGAATTCTGTGCAAAGGAGATGCTCATGTGGAGCACTGTTCCGGACGGCAGGTTCCTGACAGGCCCTTCCGATACAGATTTCCAGAAGGGTAAAAGAATGCCCGTGCCGCTGATCGTCGGAGGTACCATAGGCGAGATCATGGGACCAATGGGCGTCAGGAGCATGGACGATTTCAGGAAGCTTGCTGACAGGAGCTTTCCGAAATATGCTGACAGATATATGGAACTGATCGGGCCGGATTTCCCGACTGCAATGGACCGGACGAGAGTAAGCGGCGCAGAGATGGCAGCTCGGGCCATGAAGTCTTTCGACAGGAAATACGGAAACGAGAACACGGTATATCTTTACAAGTTCAATCCGGAGATGCCGGGATATGACCATCCGGGAACATTCCACTCATCGGATCTCTGGTTCCACTTCGAGACGCTTGCAAAGTGCTGGAGACCCTTCACCGGCAAGCACTACGATCTTGCCCGCCAGATGTGCAATGCGCTTTGTTTCTTTATCAAAAAAGGTGAACCGAACGGCCTGGATATAACCGGCCTTCCTCAGCCGCTCTGGAAGCCGTTCACGCTTGAAGAGCCTAATGTGATGTTCTGGGGAGATGTTCCCTCGACATACATCGAAGAGGACAATGAGCTGAAAGATCTCCTCGTAAAAGCCTATGTGGAACAGATAGAAGGCTGACATATTATAAAAAGAAATGGAGCCGCGGATAACAGGTCCGCGGCTCCTGCGCTTTATTCTGTTTCAGTTATCGGCCAAGGATCTCAGGCATCTTTGCAAGAATGTCTCTGTCTGACTGTGAGAACCTTATCCTCTCGCTTCCCGGAGCGACAGACTGTCTTATATGGTCAGTAACTTCACTGACGACCGGGAGATCCTCCACAGATACCAAGGCCGGGTGAAGAAGGAACTCGTCCGATTTGATCCTGCTGCCGCCTGAAGATCTTGCTATCGACTCAGTTTGGGCGGCGCTGGCTGGCCTCCAGCCCTGGAATCGCTGATAGGCATTCCAGCGGAGGTGTTCCGCATTCCCGAGCAGTTCCAGATTTTCCGGATCGCTCAGCCAGTCTCTGACAAACACGGCATCGTCTCTCGTATCGTCAGGCGTCTTTCTGTTCAGGATATAAGCCCTGTGGTATTCAAGCGCAAGAGCACAGAAAAGTGACGCCTGAAGGTTGACATAGTTATAAAAACCGGTATCTGTCAGGATCTGCTCCTGGATATACGCGGGTTGCTTCAGGGCATCGGGTTCAGAGGAAGCAAGGTATGAGAGGTGCACACGGCGGGCCTCGTCCTCAAGTTCCGGATCCACTATCGCTTCATATGAGTAACGGTCCGCTTCGTTGCCGAACAGATCTATTCCGCTTTCCGGCATCAGTATCTCGTTCAGAGCGCTGTTCCTGACGCAGCAGGAGATCACCGGAACGGCAAGATCAGGATTCAGTGAGGCGTACAGCCTCTTTGCGGCCTGGGACAGGCGATAGTTCAGGGTATCATCATCGCCGCAGACGCAGACAAGATCCGGGTCTTTGATCGAGGACAGTATGTCCAGCGTTTCCGAACCTGCAGGATCGGTATCATAAAATCTGATATCATAGTTCTTTCCTGCGGAAGCGGAGGTAAAGTACTGTTCCAGTGACTGGTTCAGGATGCCCGGAGCAGAAGCTTTAAGATGAGACGCTTCAGAATGGGCTTTGTCGCTGAGATAATGGATGGTAAAAGCTGAATCCGGCTGTATAAGCATGTTGACAGCCATAATCAGCATTGAACGGCCGAGCTGTTCTCCCCCCGCTATGACGATGTCATGGTGACCTGGACGGGTCAGACTGACACTGTATTTTCTGAACATGTTCAGAGCTGTGGTATCGCTCTCATCCAGCGGCCTCAGGCGGATCCTGCTGCCAAACGAGAGATCCAGATTCCGTGCAAGTTCAAGATTATCGGATGATACGGAGTAACGGACCGTCGTTTTGCTGGGAATGTAGTTCTTCTTTTGGATCAGGGATCTGCACAGGTTTGAAGTGCCGGTAAACACCTTTCCTGTAACAGGACCTATCTCATAGAACTCATATTCCTTTTTGGTACTGTGAGACAGATCGCACTCATTTTTCCGCGTAAGCACTGCACCGGACTTTATAGCCCTGAGCTCGAGATCGCTGTCATCTTCATCGCTGTGGTTGCAGAAGAGCAGCAGGTCCCTCGGACGAGCGGAGCAAAGGCTTTCAGCGATCGCGGCGGTACAGGGATTCAGTTCGGAAAACACGTGGATCTTTCTGTGAGTGATAAGACTGAACCATACAGAGAAAGAACGGGATAGGCTCGCAAAGAACAGGGAAGCGGAAAGAGGACCGGCAATATAAAGCATATACAGCAGAACGATGTAAACAGTGCGTGTAAAGCCGGGTGCGTCGATGGAATTCATGACCTCAGGCTCAACATTCATGCTCAGCATCTCAATGAAACCGTACCGCAGACTCTTCAGTAATGCCATAAAAACATCACCGATCCCAGAGTGGAAATACGGAAACACGAGTACCGACGCAGCGAGAGACACGCCGGCAGTCAGGCTTATCGTCCTGCGTCTCAGGTCCGTACGCTGTTTGTGTACAATGACAGCAGTTGCGGCAAGTATGATCAGAGCGGTTATTATATAGGCAACCATCTAGGATTCTCCCCAGTCAAGTATTCTGGATCTTATGCTCATATTTTACATGCAAAACATATCAACAGAAAGCCTTATTTTCCACACAGGATAGTGATCAGTCGTGCAAAGGCCCATGGTCTTGTTCAGACCATGGGCCTCTTAAACTGTTCGATACTTGGGAAAACGTATATCAGAAGATTTAGAAGATATAATCGTAAGCTTCTTCGTGGTATTTGCTGACGAGCTTGCTGTCGATGTCTACGCACATCGTGTAGCGGGTCTCGCTGTCATAAGGTCTCCACACAGGCATATAGGGGTTGGAGGGGTTGCCGGTCCTGGCAAATGCTGCCCAGGCAGAACGCGCGGCTACGTTGAGCTTCATCGCGTCATAGTGGGTGTCGCAGTTCCAGAGCGCAGGGGCATAGTCCGCGTTTCCGAAGAAGAACGGGATCTCAACACCGTGAACGGCCCTGAACTCGGGGTCGTTGCCCTCTCTCATGAAGCAG
>CACYBC010000193.1 GCA_902772615.1 uncultured Ruminococcus sp. | reverse complement strand
TTCATCCGCAACATCAGGGAAGAGATCGACAGCCGCGCTCTCTGATCCAGTCCTTTTGCACACTTGATAAAGAACCGGATTGCAACACGCAGTCCGGTCTTCTTTAATTCGCTTTATTTACCGTTTCAGAGCTCCGTATTTTGCTTACTATCAGGTGTATTCACAAATCGCATATGATATAATCCATATCGTACAGATCAGAATTTGATTCATATTTGTATTTATAAATAACCGATACGGAGGTCAATAAGAATGGCTGAGAATAATGGCATCTCCCTTGAACTGCCGGTCCCCACGCTGGATCCGACAACTTTCGAAGAAGCTACGCTCACACCTATCGTAGCAGCGCCGGAAGAGGCTTCTGCAACCACAGATTACCTCAGCGACGCAAATCTGACTGAAGAGGAAAAGAAAGCAGTCGAGGAGTTTTCACAGAAGATCAATATCAGAGACACGAACGTCATACTGCAGTACGGCGCTGCGTGTCAGGAGAAGATAGCTTCTTTCTCCGACACCACTCTTGAGAATGTACGCACAAAGGATCTCGGTGAAGTCGGCGACATGATATCCAATCTTGTCGTAGAACTCAAGGGATTCTCCGTCGACGGCAAAGACGAGAAGAAAGGCCTTCTCGGACTCTTCAAAAAATCCAGAAGTTCCTTTGCGAAGCTTCAGGAAAGATATGACACCGCATCGAACAGTGTCGATAAGATCTCTGAAGTCCTCAAGGATCATCAGAACACGCTTTTCAAAGACATCGTGATGTTCGATCAGATGTACGATGTCAACCTTGCTTACTTCAAGGAACTGTCTATGTATATCATAGCCGGCAAGAAGAGACTTGAAGAAGAGCGCAACACCACTCTGAAGGATCTCAAGGCAAAAGCGGAAGCCTCCGGCCTTGCAGAAGACGCCCAGGCGGCCAACGACTTTGCGAATCTCTGCGAGAGATTTGAGAAAAAGCTTTACGATCTCCAGCTTACCAGAGAGATCAGTATCCAGATGGCTCCCGAGATCAGGCTGATCCAGAACGGCGATACCCTGATGGTGGAAAAGATCCAGACTACCATCAACAATACGATCCCCCTCTGGAAGAACCAGATGGTACTTGCTCTCGGAATGGCTCACTCCAAAGAAGCCATGGAAGCCCAGAAAGAAGTCAGCGATCTGACGAACGAGCTCCTGCAGAAAAATGCAGAGACGCTTCAGATGGGCACCATCGAGATCGCCAAGGAGAGCGAACGCGGCATAGTGGATATCGAAACTGTTGAGATCGCCAACCGCAAGCTCATCGAGACTCTCGACGAAGTTCTCAAGATCCAGGAAGAAGGCCGCCAGAAGCGTATGGAAGCTGAGAACACACTCGGCAAGATCGAAACTGAACTGAGACAGAAACTGCTTGAAGTCAAAGGATAACTGATCCCAGAATAAAGAGATAAGGGAGGGATAGAATTGAATAAACGTCCAAATTACGGTATGTCTGGCTGCATGATGTTCATCATTGCCTGCGGTCTTTGCCTTTGGATCCTGCCCCGTCTCGGAAGACTTCTTCTCCTTACAGGAGGACTCATCGGATTCGCCATAGTCGCCCTCATCGTGGCGCTCATCGTCTACTCCCTGAAGGGGGGAGAAAGCGGAAGCTCCGAGACAAAGCGGGTCGACCTGGCTCCGGAACAGGCTGAGCTGATCAATAACGGAAAGAGCAAAGTGATCTCCATCAGGAGCATTCTGGGCAAGATCCGGGACAGTGAGATCCAGGAAGACGGATATTCGATCTGCAGGACATGCGACAGGATCTTCAAAGCCCTCGCAGAACAGCCCAAGAGCATAACTTCCGCCAGACAGTTCCTCACATATTACCTCCCCACGATCAATCTCATCCTGGAGAAATATGAAAAGGTCGAACGCAGCGGAACCGATTCGGGAAAGATGGCAGAAAAAGTCAGAAGCTACCTGAAAGACGTGGACAAAGCTCTCAAGAAGTTTTACACCAACCTCTTTGATGATGAAAAACTGGACCTGACCGTTGAGATGGAAGCAATGACGATGGCTGTCAAACGCGACGGACTGATCACCGACGACGAGCTGCGTCAGGAGCTGAACAGGACCGCATCGGGTGACCTTCAGAATATCGAACTATCCTTGTGATTCCATTACAGACAAAACAACCCACGAGCGGCAGGAGCAAGTCCCGCCGCTCGTTTTCTGCGTCTGCAGTTTTACCGAATTAAAGCAATAAAGGATAAGTACAGATATGTAATCCTCCAAAGTTTCATCGTGTTTATTTACGCTAAAACACAGGATGACTATAATAATCCTATCAAGCTAAACTGATTATGTTAGGAGAACGAAAGATGAACGCATACATAGAGAGCGTTTTGGAAGGCGTCCGCGCGAAACACGCCGGGCAGCCCGAATTCGTACAGGCTGTAGCAGAGGTATTATCCTCTCTTTCTCCCGTCATTGACGCGCATCCCGAATACGAAGAAGCCGATCTGCTTAACCGAATGGTCGAACCTGAAAGGATGTTCACCTTCCGTGTGTGCTGGATGGATGACAACGGTAAATATCACACCAACCGAGGCTGGCGCTGTCAGTTCAACGGAGCTATCGGGCCGTACAAAGGCGGTCTGAGATTCCAGTCGAACGTGAATGAGAGCATCATCAAATTCCTCGGATTTGAGCAGGTCTTCAAGAACAGTCTCACAGGACTTCCGATCGGCGGAGGCAAAGGCGGGTCCGACTTTGATCCGGCAGGTAAATCTGACGCAGAGATCATGCGCTTCTGTCAGAGCTTCATCACCGCTCTTTACAGATACATAGGTCCGGATGTGGACGTTCCTGCAGGCGACATGGGTGTCGGCGGACGCGAGATAGGCTATATGTACGGTCAGTACAGAAGGCTCAAGGGCGTATGGGAAAACGGGACTCTCACAGGCAAAGGCCTTTCCTACGGCGGAAGTCTTCTCAGACCTGAAGCGACGGGCTACGGTGCCATATACTATCTGCAGAGCGTGCTCAACCATTGCGGCGACGATATAAAAGGAAAAACGATAGTTGCATCAGGTTACGGCAACGTGACCTGGGGCGTATGCAAAAAGGCAGCCGAACTCGGTGCCAAGGTAGTCACTCTCTCCGGAAGACACGGCTACATCTATGATCCGGACGGAGTCAATACAGAAGAAAAGCTCAACTGTCTGCTCGAGATAAGATCTTCGAAAGACGGCACGATCAAGGATTACGCAGACAGATTCAACGTACCGTTCTATCCGGGACAGAAGCCCTGGGGCGTAAAGGGAGACATCTATATGCCCTGTGCGACACAGAACGAGGTCGGAATGGATGAGGCAAAGCTGATCGCCGAGAGCGGTGCCAGATACTATATCGAGGTCTCCAATATGCCCACGCTCAACGAAGCGCAGGCATTGCTGCGCAGCCAGAAGCATATGGTCGTAGCTCCTTCCAAAGCTGTGAATGCCGGCGGTGTAGGAGTATCCGCTCTGGAGATGGCTCAGAATTCAGAGCGTCTGGTCTGGACAGCGGAAGAAGTGGACGAGCATCTGAAAAAGATGATGGCCAACATCCACGATTCATCAGCCGAAGCGGCAGAAGAATATGGTCTCGGATATGATCTTGTCGCAGGAGCGAACATTGCAGGATTCAAAAAAGTTGCCACTGCGATGATAGAACAGGGTGTTTTCTAATCAGCACCATATAAAAAAAGCATCTCCTGAAAAACACAGGAGATGCTTTTTTACATGATCAGTTTACTGGCCGCTCAGGGCAAGATCATAGAAATCCGTAGCAAGTATCATGGTCGTCAGATTTCTCTTGCAGTCGACGATCTTGTTCATCACATCGACATAAGCCTGAACAACGGATTCCGAAAGCTTCAGTCCTTCATTCAGCGTAAACTCCTGAGTGAAGGAATCATAATAACCGTTGTTGGTCCGCCAGCTCTTGGAATAGAATACGACAAGTCCGTCGCCAGAGCTCAGCATGTCCGAACCGGCAAGCATCCTCGAATCATATTCCAGTCCCAGCAGATTGGATACCGTGGGCAGAATGTCGACCTGTGTGCAGACCTTGTCTACTACTACCCTTTCCTCCATGGAGCTGCTCCACATGATCAGAGTGTTGCGGTATACTTCCGTATCCAGATACCTTTCGTTGCAGTTACGGGCATCATCCGACGTCCCGTAGTTGGTTCCCCTTAGTTCGCCTACAGCTTCAACGGCAGTATACGGGATATGATCCGCAACAGCCACGATCAGTGTCTTATCCAGCTGTCCTGCTTCCTCAAGCCCTTTAAGCAATGCCTCCAGTGCTCTGTCGACTTCCATGACGGTCGCCATGTACTGCTTTGTGCTCTCAGACCAGTCATACGGTTCGAGCTCTTCCCGGTACTGTTCCGCAATCCAGCTCCAGCTGTAAGGTGTATGCCCGGAGATGGTCATGTAGTAGACGTTGAAAGGCACCTCGTCGCTGACATAGTATTCCAGAGAATTCTCTATCATGAAGGTATCCCGCTGCGGCCACTTGTATCCGCCCGACGCCCACTGTTCACCTTTCATGCCATGTCCGAGATAATACCAGTCATCGTATTCAAGGTTGCTCATCGTTCTCTGCCGCTCGTACATATCCCAGCCGTTATGGAACCCTACGTTGTGATACCCAATGCGGGCGAGCTGCTCTCCGAGCGAGAAATAACAGTTGGTCCCAAGCCTGCCGCTCTCCTGCAGACTCATCGGGCTCCCCTGTTTGGGATAGAGTCCAAGAAGGTTCTGACACTCTCCCGCATTCGTACTGCCGAAATAAAGAGGAGTGTAGAAATTATTGAAAACGAAGCACTCGTTTGAAAGCCTGTAAAGCGTTGGAGTCAGCTCTTCGCAGATCCCCGCTCCGGAAAAAGCTTCCAGACACAGGAACACCACATTGTACCCTTCAAACATTCCGGTGTATCTGTTCTTGTTTGTCGGTTTTACGGAATTCATGTAGGATGCCAGCCATTGGACCTTGCTGTCAGAGCTCTCCATCAGCGAGGCAAAGTCTACGTTCATGACCTGCGGCGATGTGTCAATTGGTTCCTGAACTTCTTCAACAGGATCGATCTCTTCTGGATCCGGATTGATGTCGATCGTTCCCGGATCGAAATCGGACGGGATATCCGAGATGTCAGGGACCATGACACTTCCGGGGAACAGCTTGTGGTAGACATCAAGCCGTATCATCGTCATCAGTCCGAGTCTCTCGACCTGCAGGTCAAGGTTCTCGTCCATGTGATATAGTTTGTCGGGGGTCATGTCCCCAACTCCCCATTCAAGTTTTGTCAGCATGAGCCCCGCAAAGTGAAAAGCAAACGCAAGAACGAGTACAGTCACCAGGACAAGCGCCTTCTGACGGCGTCTGTATCTGGCTATCACAGTCTCCCTTCCGAACACTTTTTTTTCTGAAGTCTCTTTCCTATACCTTCCGGGTATAAGTATTCCGAGCAGGGCCGGAACAAAAAGCAGTGCCAGATAGATCGCATTGTCTGCGACTGTTGTTTTTATGATATCGATATAGTCATAGAGCCTGTTCTCTGCCGCTGTTCCCAGTGTAGTGGGAGGATAGTATGACTGGAGGATGAGATAGGCAACGCTTTCAGCAGAGAATATCAGCCACAAGATAACAAGCATGATGATCCGGAGCGTCTTATCAGCTTTATCTCCGAACAGTGACAGAATAAAAGTGATCACAAGCCCAAAAGAAGCAGCAAAAGCTATATATATGGGACTCAGGAACAGTTCCGTCTTCATTCTTATATGAAGAACCATCTCCATCCAGATGATGGCGAATGGTATTATCACATATGTTAACAGTTTCCGGACTCCGCTGCGTTTCACTGTATCCCTCCATGGAATAGATTTCGCTAATGATCCAAGAATAAGTATACAAGGTCTTATATTATTAATCTGTTAACATAAAAACCAATGATAACCTATTCTTCGGATCATTGTTCAGCCTCATAACAAAACATCCTTTGTGTCCCATTTGAAATTACCGGGCAACAAAGGATGTCGATTGGTGAGACACCGGAGATTCGAACTCCGGACACCCTGCTTAAAAGGCAGGTGCTCTGCCGACTGAGCTAGTGTCTCAGATGCGCCTTGTAATTATAGAAAACTGCTTGTAAAATGTCAATTGCCACTTTGCTTTCGTCATTCTTCTCCTTTGTGCGTCTGAAAGCGGTGGCAGGCAGTAATTCTCTTTTTCTTTTATGAGGCTCAACATGACCGATTTCCGTGATATAGTTTCCAGACTGTCTTCTCTGGATAAAGACAAAACGACAGACTATTCAAGATTGCGTGAAGCTACTGAAGCTTCTCTGTACTACATCTTCTCCTCCATGTTTCCGCTGCATATCAGCTACGAATCCGTTCTGGGAGATACCGATCACTCTCCGGAGGAGCATCTGAGAAAAGCCTATGAACAGCTTGTATTTTCCCTGTCACATGTGATGACACCGGAAGAAGCAGCCGAATGTTCAGAATGGCTGATAGCCCGTCTCCCTCAGATCAAAGAGATACTGCTGACAGATGTCGAAGCAGCTTATGAGGGAGATCCCGCCGCAAAAAGCACAGATGAGGTCATCCTGACATACCCTGCATTTATCGCTATCGGGGTCTACAGAGTCGCACATGTATTATATGTGCGTCAGGTACCGCTGATCCCTAGAATGATGACTGAATATGCTCACCGCGTTACCGGTATCGACATCCACCCAGGAGCATCAATAGGAAAAAGATTTTTTATCGATCACGGGACAGGAGTTGTTATCGGCGAGACCACTACCATCGGAGAACATGTCAAGCTGTATCAGCATGTCACGCTCGGAGCGAAAAGCTTCGAGGTTGCGGACGATGGAACTCTGGTGAAGGGAATAAAGCGCCATCCCGATATCGGTAATGATGTAGTTATCTATGCCGGAGCTACGATCCTCGGCGGAGATACCCATATCGGCAACAACTGCGTGATAGGCGGAAATGTCTGGCTGACTCATTCAGTGCCCGACGGAGAAACGGTAATTGCCTCCCGTTTGAAGGAGCAAAGGAGAAAAACGATCTGACTGATAATTAAACCCGGACCACGTCCGGGTTTTGCTGTTTATGCCCTTTTTTGTCCTGTAGTTTCTATGAAAAAAAGCCGGAGCTGATATGATATGTACCCCCATTCTTGGACAAAACCAAGAATGGGGGTATTCATATGAGATACAGTAACGAATTCAAACTACAGTGCATCGA
>CACYBC010000192.1 GCA_902772615.1 uncultured Ruminococcus sp. | reverse complement strand
GGATACACTGTTCCCGTTCCTCCGAAAGACTGCGGAATAGCCTTCTGGAACAGACCTTCGTTCTGCGCCGCAGCCAGATGATGCATGACGGCCGATCCGCCTGCGGACTGTCCGAAGACGGTGATGTTTTCCGGGTCTCCGCCGAAATTCGCTATGTTGCGCTTTACCCATTCGATCCCGAAGCGCTGATCCAGTAAGCCGTAGTTTGCCGGTGCATCCGGATTCTCCGCGGTGATCTCGGGATGGCACAGGAAGCCAAAGCAGTTCAGACGGTATCCGATGGATACCAGAATCACTCCGCGGGACGCGATGCGCTCGCCGTCGAATTCCTGCTCATGGGGATATCCTTCCCTGTAACCGCCGCCAAAGATCCATACCATGACAGGCAGTTTGTCATCGACAGTCTTTGCAGGAGTCCAGATGTTGGCCCTCAGGCAATCCTCGCCCATAGGCACTTCCGGATCCACGTGCCACTCTTTGGAATAGAATGCTTCAGGGTCTTTGCCGGGTATGTCCTGATTGGGTATCGGACCGAACTCCGAGCACAGGCGCACTCCATCCCAGTCCTTTGCGGGCTGCGGAGGACGCCAGCGGTTCTCTCCGGAGGTATCTGCCGCGAACGGCACTCCTTTGTAGACTGTGATACGGGCGTCGGTTCCGACGACTCCTCTCACGCGTCCGTTCTCGGTTCTGGTTTCTCTCAGCATGTCTCAGTTCCTTCTTTCCTTTTATTTTGAAATTAGGTCATCGTGTTAAGAAATACCGCTTGATCAACAGCCTTCGTTCATAGTTCTGAAAGGCTGTTTTTTCCTCTTTTGATTATATTCCTTCCGGTTTATGTCCTCAATACGGCGATCACTGTATGGGTTCGAAATCCGCAGCTCCGTGCTTGCACAGCGGACAGACGAAATCATCTGGCAGCACATCACCTTCATAGATGTATCCGCACACCTTGCATACGAAGCCCTTCTTGCCTTCCGTCTGCGGCTTAGGTTTCACATTGTTCTGATAGTAGGTGTATGTCATGGTGTCCCTGTCGGACATCACTCTTGCCTCCTCAACGGAGCAGATGAACATGCCGTGAGTTTCCAGGTCCAGATACTGCTCGACCTTGAGCGACATGAATGCGTTTATGTATTTGGTGAGGAACACCAGTCCGTTGTCAGAGCGGACTACCTCTTCCCCGGCGAACTTGTCGGCGTTCCTTCCGCTGCGGAACCCGAAGTTCTGGAACACACTGAACGGAGCATCGACGGAGAGGCAGTTGACGTTCATGATGCCGGTCTGCTTTATCACGTGATGAGAATAGTTCTGCTTATTGATGCACACTGCCACTCTGTTCGGATTGTCCGTTACCTGGGACACGGTATTGACTATGAGCCCGTTGTCCTTGGTCCCGTCGTTGGATGTGACTACGTAAAGGCCGTATCCGATCCGGAAGAGAGCCGTCAGATCCTTCTTGTTGGCTGTCTCGCCGCTGCGGGCAATGTAATCCATGCAGAGCTCATCCGCAAGGGCTTCTGTCTGCTGTCTGCTCTCCTCACTCAGCGCTGACATCAGCTTCACATTGTGTTCCGCATATATCAGATCCCTGCATTTCTCCAGCATGCCCTTCATGGTCTTGGCAGCCAGAGGTGCCCATGATCCGTTCTCTATCATTGCGATCTGTCTCTTCTGAAAGTTCCTTTCAGTCAGGTGATCGATGAATTCTCTCATGAAGGGATAGATGTCTGCATTGTATGTCGTGGTGGCAAGAACGATCCTTCCGTAACGGAAAGCATCAGCCACGGCAGCGGACATATCCGATCTCGCAAGATCATACACCGCGACATCCGGACATCCCTTCTCCCTGAGCTTTTCGGCGAGCAGTTCCACGGCTGCCCTGGTATGTCCGTACACGCTGGTGTAGGCGATCATTATTCCGTCTTTGGTGACCGAATATGACGACCACTTGTCGTATCTGTCGATATAGTATCCGAGATCTTCACTGAGCACCGGGCCGTGAAGCGGACATATGATCTCAATGTCCAGCCCTGCTGCCTTTTTCAGCAGCGCCTGGACCTGGGCGCCGTACTTGCCAACTATACCGAAGTAATACCTCGCCGCCTCTTCCTCCCAGGGCTCATCCGCGTCCAGTGCGCCGAACTTGCCGAAGCCGTCGGCGGAGAAAAGCACCTTGTCGGTGCTGTCATATGTGACCATCACCTCAGGCCAGTGGACCATAGGAGCAGCCACGAAGGTCAGGACATGCTTTCCGAGTTCCAGCGTGTCGCCCTCTGCCACCACAATGCGTCTTTCGGCGAAGTCCGTTCCGAAGAAGTTCTGCATCATGGTGAAAGCCTTGGCAGATGAGACTATCACCGCCTCCGGATAGGTCTTCATGAAGCTCACGATATTAGCGGAGTGGTCAGGCTCCATGTGCTGAACCACCAGATAATCCGGCTTCCTTCCGCCGAGTCCTTTTCCCAGATTGTCCAGCCACTCGTGTGTGAAGTTCCGGTCCACGGTGTCCATTACTGCTGTTTTCTCATCCAGTATGAGATATGAGTTGTAAGCCATCCCGTTCGGGACTTTGTACTGTCCCTCGAACAGGTCGATGCGCCGGTCGTTCACGCCTATATAAATGATGTCTTGAGTTATCTGCATCCGGTGTTCTCCTTTATGTCATAGATCATTGATCCTGTATCTAAATTATATTGTAAATGCCGCATGCTCTTCCATTGCGCAGCAGTATTTCTCCTGAAAGATCAGCTTTCCAGGACTCTGTCAAGGAAGCTTCTCAGATACTGATCATACAGTTCCGGGGCGACGATCGCAGATACGGCATGTTCGGCTCCCGGTATTATATGTATCTCTTTATAGCCTTTAGCTGCATCGTACATTGTCTGCGAGTTTCCGGCCGGGATGAGAGAATCATCCTCGCCGTGGATGAACATGATGGGTACATCACTGTCCGCCAGAGCGTCCACCGGTCTCATGTCCCTGAAAGAGCAGCCGTACCTGATCCTGAGTCCCAGGTCCTGCATCACCGCCAGAAATCCCGGAAGTTTCATCCTCTTCATTATGTTCCTCAGAACGTTCTCTATGTCGGAGTACCCGCAGTCCGCGACGGCGAAATCCACAGAGGGATGATACCTGAGCGACATAACGGTGGTTGCGGCACCGAGAGATTCACCGTGGATGCCCAGCACCGTCAGATCAGAGTATCTCTTTCTCGTATCTCCGATCAGCAGCGCAAGATCCTTCCCCTCTTTCTTTCCGTACGTCGTGTAGGTCCTTTCGTTCTCCCCGTGCCCCCTGAGGTCATATATGATGCAGTTGTATCCCAGGTCACGATAGAACCTCGCATACTTCAGCGCTCCGGCACGGTTGTCAGTTATGCCGTGGGTGATTATAACGTATCTACCGCTCCCTGAAGGCGCCTTGAGCAGCTGCACGTGCAGCAGATATCCTTCATCTCCTTCGACGGTGTAGTCCTCCTTCTCGGAATCCCCGTAGAAGGAAGTGTCATACCGATCGGACTGCCATTTCATAGCCTCCTCGAAAGTCTGTCTCCTGCCGCTGACGGCAAAAGACGCCATCGCTATGCAGAGCAGGACGAAAAGCACCGCTGTGCCTGCTATCACATATCCCATGATCCTTATTCCTTTTCTTTTATTTCTCATATATACATCCGTTGAGCCTCGCAAGCCTCCTGAGCGCGGAATCTATCCGTGCCGTAAGCTTCTCGGTGGGTCTGACTCCGTTTTCCAGCCAGACATTGCTCACGGTCAGTACGCCAGTCTTCCTGTCCGCTCTGGGCTCGATCCTCCCGATGAAATGATCTCCGTACAGTATGGGAAGAACATAATATCCGTACTGCCTTCTGGAAGCCGGGGCGTAGATCTCCCATGAATACCTGAATCCCCAGAG
>CACYBC010000191.1 GCA_902772615.1 uncultured Ruminococcus sp. | reverse complement strand
CGCAAGAACATCGGATCCGGTGAGCCTGTTCATCAGAGAGGATTTGCCCACGTTCGTATAGCCCACGAGCGCCACTGTCGGGATGCCGTCCCTTTTTCTGAATCTTCTGGTGACCTCCCTGCGCTGTTCCATCTTGTCAAGTTTTTCCTTGAGAGACTGGATCCTGCTCCTGATATGTCTCCTGTCCGACTCCAGTTTCGTCTCACCGGGTCCTCTCGTCCCTATTCCGCCTCCCTGCTGTGAAAGAGCCGATCCCGCTCCGAGCAGTCTCGGAAGCCTGTATTCCAGTTGAGCGAGTTCGACCTGGATCTTTCCTTCCGCGGTCTTTGCGTTTCTCGCAAAAATATCCAGGATAAGCACCGTCCTGTCGATCACAGGCAGTCCGGTGATCTCCTCAAGGTTCCTTGTCTGTATCCCCGACAGGCTGTCGTCCACTACGATGATGTCGGCCTCCAGCCTGTCAGCGATATCTTTTACTTCCTGTGCTTTTCCGCTCCCGATATATGTGGCGGGATTAAGTTTGTCAGACTGCTGGATGACTTCTGCGACTGCGTCTGCGCCGGCAGTATCACAGAGAGAAACGAGTTCCGCCATCGATTCTTCCGGATCCCATTTCCCAGTATCTGCCGCCACAAGAACGGCCCGCTGTCTTCTTTCAGTATCTTCCATCTGTCTTTTTTCTGTCCCGTTCCTTCTTTTTAAACATTATAAACCATACAGCCCTGAGCCAGATACTGTTGACATCATGTTCCGGTGCTATTATTGTATTGGTGATCAATTATGTGAGGTGTTTGCATGGCCTGTCCAAGATGCGGTTCATCATTGTTCGACGGATCGGTTCCGTGTCCGCAGTGCGGATATGTGAACGGTGCGCCGGCAGAACATACAGTTTATACTCTCCCCGATCAGCCTGCAGCGGGTGATTCCGCCGGGCATGACACGGATGCACTGAGTGGATATCTTTCCTACACCTCAGGCAGCGGACCGGTCCGCTCTTCGGGATCGAACTCCGCAGATCCTTATACTGCTTCCGGGGATGATACAGTCAGAAGCGGCAGCTCCGACAGAGAGTGGATATCTTATGCGTCCGTCATCTGCGGAGCCCTGTCAGCATATTCCTCTCCCATGATCCTGCCGGGGATACTTCTTGGTATCAGCGCAGTGATCCTTGGGATCTTTGGGCGCTCCTCCTCCAGGAAAAAACTTGCTGTGATCGGCATCATAGCCGGACTTATAGGTCTGCTGCTTTCCGTTCTGGTCGTGCTGTTCTATATCGGTGTATTCAAGCTGGTGTACGATTTTCTTTTCGGAGGATTCGGTTTCAGGATGTTCGGCGGCTGGTGATACGGCTGAAGTGATATTAGAAAGCATAAAAGCTCCTGCGGTGCAGGAGCTTTTTCTTTTATGTTCATAAGCTTACCCAAGGAAAGCCGCGGCTGCCGATCCGATGATAGTATCATCGTCGTGCATGACCAGCCTGTACATGTCCGGATCTGCGAGCAGGCCGTCGAGTTCCTTTTTGAACTCCTCGAGGATGTATCTGTTGAGCCTTATGGTCGACCCGTCCACTGCGATGTCAGTTGTTCCTTCCCCGCCGTTGTCTCTTATGCGTCTGACTACGGCGGCGACCAGAGCGGCAACAAGTTTTCCCGATCTTCTTTCTATGGATTCGAACACTTCAGCCAGTTTTGCGGCATCGTTTTCATCCTCACATATTTCCATCCGGCTCTCTCTGTCTTCCAGGAACTCCGTCATATCCTTAGTGACGAACTGACCGTTCTCTCTGATATAGTTCCTGATCTTCTCAGAGAGGACCCCCTTGTCACACAGCTCAACGGAACTGAACGTGGCTATCTGCCCCAGATACGCGCCGGAGACCATCTTTTCGAAGAGAGCCGTTCCTTTATTCCTGCTGTTTCCGTCTATGACTTTGTCTATCATACCGGACGGCACTGCGGAGAAATATGCAGATTCCATATTGATCGCCATCAGTTCCCTCTGCACCGGAGAGATCTTTGGGATGTTTGCCGTTTTTTCAAAATATGCGGAATTCATCCCGGTACCAAGTATGAATCCGATTGCATTCCTGTTGCCGTCTGTGAGAGCCGAATACAGCACCGCGGCAGTATCGTTCAGCACCATGATCCTTAATTCACCTGTGTAGCCGGCTCTGCGGAATGCCATCTCCATGCCTTTGCGGATCAGGCTTCCTTCGCAGTTTTCGACAGCCACCTCTTTGCCCATCGTGAGTATCTTTGCCTCACCGTCAGGAAGAGATTCAAACGCATAGGAAAAGCAGAGCACAAGTCTGCCGCTTTCAGGCATCAGGGGGATTATCCTGTCCACGAACTCGTCGTACATCTCATCCGTTGACACACTGTTCTCCGTCCCGGGCATCTTCGACTTTCTGAGTTCAAGGATCTGAGGTCCGAATTCTCCGAAAATGACTTTTGCCGTCCTGAGATTGGTCCCTCCGGCATCAATCACCGCAACGGGTTCACCTTTCCTTATCTCACCGTCAGCAAACAGATATGCCGGTATCATCATCAGAGACCCCTCGGCACCGTCAAGACCTCTCTGCATGTGCCGGTATATCTCTTCCGACAAAGCCTGAGCATCGATGCAGTCCGGGTGTATCCCCATCTCCATAAGTATGCCGTACAGTTTATCTTTCATCAGCACTGCCTCTCCAGATTGAGATAGAATTCAACGGCTTTTCCAATCTTCTCAAGAGGTATCCTCTCGTTGTTTCCGTGGATGCGGCCTCTCTCCTCCTTTGAGAGCTCCATCGCAGAGAACCTCATGACCTTGTCGCTTATGCGGCAGAAATGCCGGCTGTCGCTGCACTGGACCATGATATACGGCGACACGATAGCTTCGGTCCACGTCTGTTCTATGGCCTTTTTGACTTTTCTCCATGCATCCGAATCAGTCTCCGACACGGGAGAAGGCTCCTGGGACTGCCTCGCTGTGATCTCCACCTCAGGGTTGTTCACTACTTTTCTCAGATAAGTGAGGGCTTTTTCCGCGGTATCTCCGGCTATTAGTCTGAGATTGGCGCCCACTGTCGCCTGAGGAGGTATCACGTTATTAGCCGCACTGCCTTCCATCTGTGTGAATGCGCACGTCGTCCTCATGAGAGCGTTCATCTCACCTCCGGACTTCTTGCATATCATGTCGAGAACGGGCAGGAACAGCCACAGGTTGGCAAATATCATCCTGTACAGGAAAGATGACCTCCTTCCCAGCGTGTCATACATCTGAGCCACAGGGCTGCAGAGGGTCACAGGGAATGGATGGGTCTCAACATCCCACACAGCCTTCGCAAGATATCCGACAGGTCCGTGAGGCAGCGGTGCGGAGGCATGTCCGCCGTTACCCCTGTAAGTGAAATCTGCGACCAGCATCCCTTTTTCCGCGATGCCCACCATCGCACACTTTTCGGACACTCCGGGGAAAACATTCTCAACCACGGCGCCGCCTTCATCGACGACCATCTGCGGACTGATCCCTCTGCTCTCAAGCAGATCCACTATGTCGGAAGCTCCCTGCCCGAACACTTCCTCGTCTCCCGCATAGGAGAAATATATGTCGTTCTGAGGAGTGAACCCGTTCTCTATCAGTGTCTCTGCAGCCTCAAGAGAAGAGCAGAAGGTGATCTTGGTATCCAGCGTACCTCTCCCCCACAGCTCACCGTTTTCGATGATGCCGTCAAATGCAGGCTTGTCCCACCCGCGTTCGTCAACCGGCACCACGTCATAGTGTGCCATAAGGACAGAGGGAGCCGCATCGCTCCTTCCCTTCCATCTGAACAGCAGCCCTGTGCGTCCGACTCTTTCAAACTCACATACACGGAACACGTTGGGATACAGTTCCGGGAGCATGGATCTCAGTCTCTCGAATTCGCCTTCATCCTCCAGTGAATGATCTTCATAACTTACGGTCCTGCACATGACCAGTCTGCGCAGATGATCGACTGCCTTCTCACTGTCAAATGCAATAGGATCCGGCTCCGGACGTTCCTCGTCAACAGCCTTGAATCTTATGGTCCTTACAAGCACTACCGCTATCAGCGCAGCAAGAGCTGCCAGTACATACAACATATGTCATTCCTCCGTCATCCGCGGGATCCTCCGCGTTCCGATCTTTTGTCATATATTATTCTACCTTATTTCTCCCCTGCTTGCGCTTCAAAAAGCATCGAAACGACAGATAATGTTCAAATAGTTTTCACATTGGATCTCTATAATCAAATCCGTAAAGCAAAGGAGGCTCAATATGAACGATCTTGAAAACAAAGAACTCGGCATTGGATCTGCCGACGATAACAATAATATTGAAAAGGCCGCGGTCGAGATAGAGAACACCGCCGAAGAACTGGCGGCAGACCAGGAAACTTCCATCGATACTGTATTCACGGCTGTTCAGTCTGAAGCTGCCGAAACAGCGGAAGCGATAACAGACGCTGCCAATGAAGCGGAAACCGCCTACTCTGAAATCACGGAACCTGAGGCCGTCACAGCTGAAGCGGCGGCAGAAGCTGAACAGGAACCGGTATATGAGGAGTTCGTCATGCATAATGATTCCGGCGAATATCACTACGCCAATCCTGATGCCGGCAAGAGCTTCGATACTGCAGCGGAAGTAAACTCCGCATACAGCAACTACACGTATAACAATCCTTATGTGTCCAACGATGCTCCGGTGTACTCGCATGACTTCACCGCTCCGAAAGCCAAAACACAGCGCAAGCGCAGGAGCCTCGGACGAGGATGGCTCGTCGCTCTTTGCATCCTGCTCTCACTTGCAAGCGGTTTTGGCGGTGCATGGACCTACTCCAAACTGTTTGCGAAAGAACCGGTCGTGATCACCACAGTAAAAGAGAGTCCAGTCACCAATCAGACTGTCGTATCAAGTCAGAACGTAGATCTCACCGATGTCATCACGGCTGCAAAGGAAAGCGTTGTCGAGATCACCACAGAGATCGTCAAGACCGGCAGTTTCTTCTCCCAGAGCATTGCCCAGGGAGCAGGAAGCGGCGTCATAATCGACTCCGACGGATACATCGCGACATGCTATCATGTCATCGACGGGGCTTCCAGCGTCACCGTTACGCTCCCGGACGGCACAGCGTATCCCGCAAAGGTCTATGGATATAACATCGATAACGATATCGCCGTCGTGAAGATCGATGCTCACGATCTTCCTGTAGCGGTCCTTGCTGATTCTTCCAAACTGAAGGTCGGCGAGAACGTATTCGCCATCGGCAATCCCCTCGGCTCGCTAGGAGGCACGGTAACAGACGGCATCGTCAGCGCGCTTGACCGTGAAGTCGAAGTCGAAGGACAGGAGATGACACTCCTGCAGACCAGCGCAGCTGTCAACCACGGAAACTCAGGCGGAGGATTGTTCAACGCTAAGGGTGAGCTCATCGGCATCGTCAATGCCAAATCCGCGGGCGAAGACGTGGAAGGACTCGGTTTCGCGATTCCCAGCAACATCGTCCTTGATGTCGTCACCAAGATCATGAACGAAGGCGGGACCGCCGTATCCTCCACTCCGATCATGGGCGTGACTGTTCAGAGCATCTATGATGAGCAGACCGCAAAGCAGTACAACCTTACCCGCTATGGAGTATATATTCTGAACGTAGAACCGGGATACGGTGCGGAAAAAGCCGGTCTCAAGGCATGGGACTGCATCGTAAGCGTGGACAACATTGCGATTTCACAGAATGAAGATCTTACGAACCTTCTTAAGAAGCACGCAGTCGGAGACAAGATCTCCGTGCAGATAATCCGCGGAAAACACCTGATGACATTTGAAGTCGAGCTCATGCAGAGAGAATCATGACTACTTCTTTTTCATAATATGTTCCTCAAAGAAGGAAGGGATGCAGCCATCTGCATCCCTTCCTTCAATTATGTCCACTTATTGTTAATCGTTCCCTTTGTACTTATCATAATTGGGATCGCGTTCTTCAATGTTCCAATCCTTATTAGCCAAAACAGTATTCAGTCTCTGTTCTTTAAGATATTCACTATTATCCGGAACAGTGTCAACGGCTTCGAGCAATTCATCACGACTAATCGCTGAGACTGTCTCTCCTGAAATGATTCTCATAAATGAAGATCCGTCACCTGAAGTCACATATTCCCCATAATAACAGGAACCTGTAACAACATATCTGGAGTAATCTTCATCAAAAGTCAGGAAAAGCAGATAGTTGTCGCCGATCGTCGGGTTATCAACTCCCATATAATCACAGCAAGCATAATCATCATCGGTTAAATCGTTCAGTTGTTTGTCGTACTCTTCATCAGTAAGTTTCGCTCTCAAAAACTGTTCATTAAAGAGGTAGAACTCTTTTACAGATATGATTCCACCGGGAACTAGTACGATCAGTCGGTTTGTTGATGGTCCCTTAAGGAACAACGGGTTATCCAATGTAATCTCCGAGCAGATCAGGCCTTGATTATTTAAAACGCCCTTAACATCACAGACTGTCCCAATAACTATCACTTCTGCATCAGCAACAAGTTTTTTATAGTCATCATAATTCACTGCCAGATCTGCTGTGACTGTAATAGTATCGATGTACGGATCATTCTTTTCTTTTTGAATATCTGATGATTCCTCATCTATTATCACTGATCTGTTATCATTTGAGGCATTTCTGAAAGCAAGCCCTAGAATACACACTATACATAATATAAGAAAAAAGTACTTATGGATTTTCATCATGCAAATAACTCCTTTCCTAGGGCACAAGTAAACCGTGGTAACCGATCGCCGGACAGTCATACAATGCCGGATCAATAACCATTTGGATAGATGTAGTTGATACCGTTGCAATCGTCAGATTGGGGGGATGTTACTGTCCTGCCACTACCTGCCTGACACATAATCGTTGCTGGCATTGTATTATTATCATCCAACCCGCAAACATGACCGAGCTCATGACAAGCTACTCCGGAGTCAAAATCTGTCGTTGTCGATGCTAAATGATATTTATTCAAATAGACTTGGCAATAACTCCAGTCCGTTGCATATGGGTTGATTTGTACATTACTTGAAGAAAAAAACGCAGTATAGCCGTTTTTACCATCTGTTGACGAAGAATACGTATAAAAGATCATCTGCGCATTGTTTATGTTCGTAGTCTGTGCAAATGCATGATAAGTATTGGTGTTGTACCACCTGTTAACTGCGTTATAAAAAGGTGTCGACCAATACCCTGTGACAGTTGAATCAAACGCATAATACCGGTTTCGTATGCCGCCGGACAACTTATGACTTATCAATTGGTAACCAAACACTACCTGGGAGAACATACTTATCAATATGATAACCAGAAGCACTAACGAGATCCTTTTCTCTTTCATCGTTATCCTCTTTTTCAACAATATCGAGAAACACATTACTTCCAGTACTATAAGGTTTTTCTTTTCTTGCATCAAGAACCTCAGGACGAACTGCATGATTTCAAGGACGAACTGCAGTTTTCTGACACAGGAATTGCTATATCGCTTCTCTAAGTACCGAAAAGATAAACCCAGAAACAGAATAACACGATTATGAAAATGTCCAGCAGTTCTCTTGATCGATGACTTGCCGGATCATTTGTTATACACACTTTTACTGTTTTCTCAGATGATCACTCTCACTGATCATGCTCGTTTCTGCGTTTCCTGTGTTCCTTTCCTCCGCGCAGGTGTATCGTCTCCATAGCTATCCTTCTCTCTTCCTCTTCTATCGCTTCCTTCTGTTTTCTCTCGTTCTCCGCGCGCTTGACCACGACCAGCATGTAGTAGCAGTAGACCGCAGCCATCACCAGGAGAAGCGCGTAACAGATTATGGCGGGAGTCGAGGTGAGGATGTTGTTTATCCTGTCCATCACATAGATGAAGATACTTCTGTCTATGTCCTCCATAGCTATCAGTTCCACGTCCCCGATATAGATGCCGTCCGAGAAGACCTTGGCCGTGCCTATGGACTGGCCGGACTTGACCGGTGCTTCCACAGTTTCCGGGATCTCAGTGTCGTATGTGATGACCGGTGTCTCTCCTGTCTTTGTCTGTATTATCGTGGGGACGGCATCTGCTGAGTACAGCATCAGGTAGTCCTTTTCAGAGGCATACTTGAGCGTGATCTCGCTCACGGGGGTGCCTCTTCTGACCACTTCTGAGATCTCTGTGTTGTCAAAACACCAGTCGAAGACCAGCCTTGCGTTGGTGAACACCGAGTTGCCCTGATCCCAGACTCTGGTATCCGCTTCAAAGGGAGAACCAAGGAAAACGCCAACGAACATCATTCCTCCGCTTTCTGCGGAAGTGACCAGACACCTGCCCGATTCATCTATCGTCCCGGTCTTGATCCCTTTTATGTACCTCGTATAATAGCCGGAATAGCTGTTCTGCATACCGATCGTCGAATAGATTTCGCGTTCCCTGTGGACATTAGTCTCATGGAGCGTGTAGCTGTACATAGATGTTATCTCCCTGAACCCGGGTATCGAGAGCGCCCATTCGGTTATGAGATACAGATCTTTTGCTGTCGTGTAGTGCTCGTCGTTATAGAGCCCGTGGGGATTCACGAAATGCGTGCCGGTGCAGCCAAGTTCCCTGGCTTTCCTGTTCATCGCTTCGATGAACTCTTCTCTTCCGAAATAGGAAGCTACAGCGGAAGCCGCCTCATTGGCTGACTGGATGAGCATACAGTGGACGAGGTCCCCCATGGACATTACCTCTCCCCCGTGTATTCCCGCATTGGAGATATCGATACCGTCAAACTCCACCCAGATGTCATACGGGACCGTTACCATGGTCCCTTCCAGATCCTCGCACATCGACATTGCCAGTGCAGCGGACATTATCTTGGTTGTGGATGCGGGATACATCTTTTTATCGGCATTCTTCTGGTACACGACCCTTCCCGTGTCCTCATTGACCACATACGCAGCCTCTGCGGTCACCTCCACTCCGAGCTCGATCTTCGTAGGTGCTGCATAAGCAGCCGATACGGTCGCGGCAAACACTATCAATAACGCTGATAGGGCGATTATCTTTTTCTTCAATTCATCACCTGTCCCGATTCATTAAATAATCTTCTTACAGACGTCAGCAGCAAAGGATTCGAGCTCAGATCAGGATCCTTTGACAGTATGCTGTCTGCAGCGCTGTTTGCAGTATACATAGTCTTTTCATCATCGGCAATATCGGCGACAGACAGATCCGGAAGTCCGTGCTGCCTGCTTCCGAGAAAATCTCCCGGTCCTCTCATCTTCAGATCTTCCATCGCTATTTTGAATCCGTCATCCGTCTCCACCAGCAGGTTCAGACGCTGTTTTGCGCTGCCTGATCCGGAAGAAGACACCAGCACGCACCAGCTTTGATCGGATCCTCTTCCGATTCGCCCTCTCAGCTGGTGAAGCGTAGAAAGTCCGAATCTCTCAGCATTTTCTATAATGATCACCGTAGCGTTCGGACAGTCGACCCCGACCTCTATGACAGTCGTCGAGACCAGAACCTTAACTTCTCCGTCCCTGAATCTGTTCATAAGATCGGCTTTCTCGGCGGAAGACAGCTTTCCGTGCATCAGACCGATCTCGATCCCGTCCAGCCATTTGCTCCTAAGCTCATCATAGTATTCGGTAGCCGACAGCGTATCAGGCAGCGCTTCACTCTCCTCTATTAGAGGACATACGATATACACCTGATGTCCTTCTTCCACTGTTTTCCTAACAAAGCCGAGATATCTGCTTCTGTACGAATCGTCCACCAGTACCGTTCTGATCTTTTTCCTTCCTCTGGGCAGCTCATCGAGCACGGATATGTCCAGATCCCCGTATATGATCAGTGACAGCGTTCTCGGTATGGGAGTCGCAGACATAACAAGCGTGTGCGGAGCATATCCTTTCCTGCCCAGCATTGCCCTCTGAGCTACTCCGAACCTGTGCTGCTCATCGGTAATGACCAGATCAAGGTCCCTGAACGCGACTCCTTCAGAGATAACGGCGTGAGTACCCACTATCAGGTCCGCTCCGCCGGATGCAGTCTGTTCGAGCAGTATCCTTCTTGCCTCCCCTTTCACCGAGCCGGTGAGAAGGCCGACAGTGATCCCTAGAGGTTCCAGGAAGGACCTGAACGTTTCCGCATGCTGTTCTGCAAGCACTTCGGTCGGTGCCATGACAGCGCTCTGATGACCGTTCTTCCAGGCCATGTAGACTGCCGCGGCTGCCACCGCAGTCTTTCCGCTTCCGACATCTCCCTGCAGCAGCCGGTTCATCGCTCTGTTTCCGCTGAGATCACCTGCTATCTCTCCAATACACCTTTTCTGAGCACCAGTCAGCTCAAAAGGAAGTGATCTTATGAATCCTTCACATGAGAGGTCAGAGTATCCCGGTTTTTCTCCCTGGATCCGGCTCTTCCTGAGTTTGATGCCGAGAGAAAGCACCAGCAGTTCCTCGAATACCAGTCTCTTTTTTGCTTCAGCGGCTTCTGTTTCGTTTTTTGGAAAGTGTATCTTTCTGAGCGCTTCTTCCGCTCCGATAAGACCGTATTCTGAACGTATCTCCTCTGGCAGTACGTCGCTGACGGACAGTTCCTTATCCTGAAGTATCTGACGCACATTGGAAGCTATCATTCTGGAAGACAGTCCTTCCGTCAGCGCATACTGCGGCGTCAGCATTCCTGTCTCGCTTTCCTGGACCAGGACAGGATTGATCATCGAAACGCCGAACAGATCTTTCTGGATCTTTCCGTAGAAGATATATTCGCTTCCGATCTCCAGTTTCGCAGCCGTATAAGGATTATTGAAATAT
>CACYBC010000190.1 GCA_902772615.1 uncultured Ruminococcus sp. | reverse complement strand
GAATGCGCCGCAGTATGCGAGAAGCTCCTTGAGAATGATAAGGACAGCGTCCCGGTCAAGATCCTGTACGCGCAGGCTCTGGCTGCCTGCAGCAGGTACAGGGAAGCTTCCGATACTGTGACATCTGTCATCAAGGATCCCGCCGTCGACAGCAGGATAGTAGGCAGGCTCAGCGCGATGAGGGCTGAGTGGAACATGCCGGTCATACGCGAACTTCAGGAAAAGCAGGAAAAGGGAAGAGCATCACAGAATGACCTTGTGGATCTGTCCTGGAGATATCTGCAGAACAACATGATCCCGGAGGCAGCGAGAACGGCGTCTTCGATAGAATCGGAATTCACTGATCCCGTCAGATACTGCGACCTTATGAACCAGGTCGGTTTCGTTACAGGGGACTACGATAGCGCGATCAGGTCTTCCGACGTGCTGATCTCACTGGCGGAGAGAGCAAACGACGGGCTGAAGGACAGACTTCCTGAGTTCTTTGCCCGTAAAGCCAACACACTTTACGCGTCCGGAAGGAAAGAGGAAGCGGTCGCAACGTACAAGGAAGCCCTCGACAAGACCGGAAACGACAGAAACATACTGACGATGCTGTGCAGGATACTGATGGGCGAGAAGGATTATGCTCAGGCCGCCGAGTATTCAAAGCGCATGATAAACACCAACAGCGACTCATATATGGGACATTTCCTGCTGGCGGAAGCACTGTACGGACTGGGAGACAGGGCGGCAGCAAATGCTGAGGCAAATACTGCGCTGCAGATGGAGTCCGGGGATCTTGATCTTATAGTTCTCAAAACGAGACTGCTCATAGACGACAAGGCCTTTGGTGATGCCGAGACGATACTCGACACGCTGAAGAGGTCCGGCGCGGATCAGATGACCGCGGTCAAGTGGTGTTCAGCGCTTATCAAGGAACTTAAATACCACAAGGACGACGAGGCTCTCGATGATTACTTCGACATTGCTGAGAGACTTGAGAGCGGAGAGTATCTCAGCTGGGCATCAAAGGTCTATTACAGGATCGCGACTGTCATGGGAGCGCAGATAGACAGATCCGATGCGGAAGGGATGCAGAGAGTCAGGGACGCGGTAAGCAAGGGACTCAGGATAGACCCGGACGACGCTGACCTGCTCAGGTACCTCGACGTCCTCGACGGAAAGATTTCGGACGAACTCAGCAATTCGGAGAGATAAACACAAAGATACGATATGTGGATAGAGTCATTCATACATAAAGAGAAAAAGGGGATCATAGACATCTCTGCGCTGACTTTGTCCCGCGGACTTTCTTACGGTACGTTCGATAAGGACAGGGTCCTGATAAAAGGCGCTGTCGGAGAGCGTACCGTTCTCTATGACAGGCTTTTTCCTGGCATGGCCATCGATCTCAGGCAGGATGAGGATACGGCCGAGATCAGGCTCAATTTCCCGGCTGGCTCCTACGATATCGGGCTGTTCTTTGACCTGATAGGGGACGTGTGCAGACTGGGTGAGACCGGCACGTTCTACATAGAGGCGAATGAGATAAGCACCGAAGAGATAAACGATCTCAAGGATTACTTCACCGAGATAAGCACCGAGATACTCAAGATACTCACCGGTCAGCTGGAGGAGAAGAAGGTCACGGGGCTCATAATAATCGGCTCCCTTAACCCTTATGTCATAGGCCTTCCGCAGGCTCAGAAGATCGATAACGATATCGACAACTACGCGCTTACCATAAGCAGAGCCCAGCGGACAAAGGCGGTATACGGTACCCACTGGTCATATATAGGGGGCTACCGCAACATCTGCGTGTACGAAGCTTCCCGCACGGAGAAGACCATACTTCCTCTTTATCCGGTGCCGTATCTCGGCAGCAACATGCCGAGAAGGTGCGAATACTATGTGGATGTGCCGGGCGTGACGTTCTTCAAGTACGACGAATTCATGAGGGAATTCAGGGACAAAGCCGAAAGATACGACGGAGCGAGCATCATAATCTCTCCGTCCGAATATCATTTCGACGACATGAAGCACCGATTCGGGATTGACCTATGGTCGGGAGATCACTCCCATATGATGAGTTATGGCAGATTCATCGACTGGGGCGAATACCACTACGGAAAGGTCAGAAGAAAACATCTGAACACCGATGAGCTCAGCTGCTACAGCCACATAGCCATTTATCTCGAATGGTGCTACAGACATCACCTGCTCAGCAGGAGCTTCATGAGGGACTACCCCGACATCGAGTATGTGATCAAGGGCGACGACATTGACCTGAGGGAATATCTGCGCAATCATGTCGCCAACGGAGGGGCGCTCGGTCCGCTGACCTTCAATGATAAAGGCAGGGATTTCACCCGACGTTACTATCTCTTCGGGAAAGACGGATTCGCTGCGGACGTGGACAGGACGGCCCTGGAGATACTGGGCAAAGAGGCATATGAATCCGCCGAGTACAAGAACGAGGCGTACCTCTTCATGAAGTATGACGACACGTACAGGAATGCTCTGTTCAGGAAGATAGACAAGGCCTGGAACCGCTATGAGAGCGGAAAACTGGACGACGATCCGGTATCACTTGCAGAAAGAAGGATGTTCTGAACCATGCAGTACAGATACGACACGCACGTGCACACCTCGCCAGTCAGCAGGTGCGCGAGGGCAACGGTGAGACAGACTGTTGAGTTTTACAAGAGGAAAGGCTATGACGGTATCTTTATCACTAACCATTTCCTGGACGGAAACATCAACATCGACTATTCGGAACCCTATGAGAAGAAGATCGAGTTCTATTTCTCGGATTATGAGGAGGCTCTGAAGATCGGTGAGGAGCTTGGACTGAAGATATTCCTCGGAGTGGAGCTCAGCTACAGAGGAACTGATTTCCTCATCTACGGGCTGGACAAGCAGTGGTATCTCGCCCACCCGGAGATCATGGATATGGACAAGACATCGGAACTGCGCTTCATGATGGAGGAAGGAGCTCTGGTCATACAGGCACATCCTTTCAGGGAGGCGCACTACATAGACCACATCAGGCTCTATCCGCACTGCGTGCACGGCATAGAGACCATAAACGCCGAGAGGACCGACCAGTGCAATGATCTCGGAAACTACTTTGCGGATTCCTACGGCTTTCACAAGACCGCGGGATCGGATAACCACATCGCAGGTGCGGCAAAACGGCTGGCTGGGATGATATCTTCCGAACCGATAAAGGACGAAGCGGATTTCATAAGACACGTCCTTGCTGATGATATGGAGCTTTTCCTGGAAGAGAACGATGCAGAATAGGGAATACACGGTAAGGAGATCGCGTCCGGAGGATCTGGACAGGATACTCGAGATATACGCCATTGCGCGTCAGTTCATGAAGGATTCCGGGAATCCCAGACAGTGGGGAGATACCAATCCCCCCCGGGCCGTCATCGAACGGGACATCGAGAGAGGTACCGGAAGGGTCGTTGAGACCGACGGCAGCGTGGAAGGATGCTTTGCAGTGATGGACGAGCCTGATCCGACATACGCCAGGATCTACGACGGTGAATGGCTCAACGATGATCCGTACATCACGATCCACAGAGTGGCTTCATCGGGAAAGGGCGGTATACTGAAGGCCTGCCTGGAATACTGTGAGAAGCTCAGCGGCAATATCAGGATAGACACCCACAGAGAGAACCGCGTGATGCAGCATCAGCTCTTCAAATACGGCTTCAGATACTGCGGGACCATATATGAGCCCGATACCACGCCCAGGATGGCGTATCAGCGCACGAGATAGAAAAAAGCCCCTGTCCGGACAGGACAGGGGCTTAGTGTATCCGTTTGTGAAGGAGTCCGGGATTAGAACTTGTAGTTCTTCATTCTGTTGCGCAGCAGGAAGTCTACGACGGGTCTCGGACCGGCATTCTCAGTGTAAGCCGTGTCGCCGAAGACCATCCTGACGGGGTTCTCCTCGGTGTAGGGATCCCACTTCGGGATGGGCTTGCCGTTCGCATCCAGGCCGTTCGGGTCACCGTTCTTCACGAAGTTCGCCCAGCAGCTGCACATGATCCTCGCGAGGTCATAGTGCTTGCCTTCGAAAGGCCTCCAGCAGTTGGCGAGGCTCTCAAAGAAGAACCACAGGTCGCTGGAATGGAAGGTGCCGGGATCGTCCCAGCCGGGGATCTCGGGATCGAACAACCAGTACCAGTAGGGCACGGTGTTTCCTGTCGCGGCCTTCATCTTGCTGATGAGCCTGCAGGAGAACTCCAGATGCTGTACCGCCGCGTTGTGCAGCGTCTCTCTGAGAGAGCCGGTCTTGGAGGTGACGATGGACATGTATTCCTTCGCGTCTTCCTCTCCGAAGGTCTTAACGGCGTACTCCCTGAGCTCCTCGATGGAGTTGACTCTGGGGGCTGCCGGGAACTCGTCGGAGGTGTGACCGAACATCATCGGAAGGATGTCGCATTCGCCGCGGAAATATCTGTCATTGGTGGAGCCGACATAGAAGTTGTTGTCCACCACCACTCCGAACCTCACCTTGGACTCGGCCATCTTGTCCCTGACGAACTCCGCGGGAAGAGCTCTCGCCTCTGCGAGGGTCTTTACGCCTAGCTCCTCAAAGAACTGTATACCGCCATTCTCAGCCTCTTCGAGAGTGAGGGCGGAGCCGAACATTCCGGGGGGATACGGCACCTGTTCCATGCCGCTGTCAACGATGGCCTTCTGGAAGAGTCCTTTGTTCAGAGGGGAGGCTACCTGGGCCATGACGCTGCCGCCGCCTGCGGACTGTCCGCCGATGGTGATGTTGTTGGGGTCGCCGCCGAAAGCGTCGATGTTCCTCTTGACCCACATGGTCGCGTATCTCTGGTCGAGATATCCGAAGTTGCCGGGGAACTCGGGGCATTCAGCCGTGATCTCGGGATGGCAGAGGAATCCGAAGGCGTTGAGCCTGTAGTTGACTGTGACTACGACTATGCCGCGCCTTGCGAGCCTCTCGCCGTTGAACTCCATCTCGGCCGGGTTGCCTTCTCTGAGGCCGCCGCCGAAATACCAGACGAATACGGGGAGCTTCTCGTCCATCTTCTTGGCCGGGGTCCAGACGTTCAGCGTCAGGGAATCCTCGGACATGGGGATCTCGGGATCAACGTTCCACTCGTTGGTATAGATGTTCTCCGGATCAAGCCCGGGAACGCGCTGCATGGAAATGGGGCCGAATTTATAGGCCTTGAGCACGCCCTGCCAGTTCTGCGCCGGCTGGGGAGCGCGCCATCTGTTCTCGCCGACGGCAGGAGCAGCATAGGGGATTCCTTTGAACGCCGTTACGCGCGGGTCCGCTGCGGGGATGCCTTCGACTACACCGTTCTCAACGGTAACTACTCTGAGCATTTCGTTCCTCCTTGAATATATGTTGATGAATAACATCCATACGGTGATTATATATTACAGGATATAAGGAAAGAATCTGCCATGGGAAATATATCATTGTGAACAATAATATGAGAGATATTGCACAAAAATGGTCTCAGCTCCGTCAGAGGTGTTCAAAACAGGGAAGAAGGGAATTACAATAAACTATAGTGGGTAACTATTATTTTAATGCACAAGGAGATTACTATGGCCGGCAAAAAGGAAATGGATGCCCTTCTGAGCAGATTCGTCGAGACAGGACCTGCCGGATGCGGCTGCATCGTAACGAAGGACGGTGAGAGGATCTATGAGAACTACTTCGGATATGAGGATGTAGAGGCAAAGAAGCCCATAGATGCCGACACCATCTACCGCCAGTATTCGATGACGAAGGTCATCATCTGCACAGCTGCCATGAAGCTGTTCGAGGAAGGCAAGTTCCTCCTCAACGACCCGATCTATGAGTATTTCCCGGAGTGGAAGAACATCAACAAGGTCGTATATCAGCCCAACGGCAACTTCGTCATCAGGCCTCTTGAGAATCCGATACTCGTAAAGCACGTGTTCAACATGGCGATGGGCATCGGCTACGGCGGCAATGACGAGACACACAGAGTCGCAGCGGAAGTCAGGAAGAACCTCCGCGAGAAATACGGCAAGTACTACACCCTCAGGCAGGATATAGAAGCCATGAGCGCTGTCCCTGTCGCCTTCGAGCCCGGCAGCCACTGGCTGTACGGATTCGGCCACGAGCTGGTGGCGGGACTCATCGAAGTCTGCTCCGGCAAGAAGGTCAGCGAGTACCTGCAGGAGAACAT
>CACYBC010000189.1 GCA_902772615.1 uncultured Ruminococcus sp. | reverse complement strand
CACCTTGTTAGTTATGACCAGTATGGATATGGAGCTGGATGCGTTGACGCAGCAGTATCCTACGTCGTTGCGGTTGACGGAGTTGTACTGTTCACCTGCGGAGACCGTGATATTGAAGGTGTGTTTGCCGGCTTCCTCTATGGGCATCGTGAACTCGAAAGTGTTCTCTCCCTCGGTGACGAAAGAGCGCAGCTCCTTGAGGGCATAGGCGCTCTTGTTCAGGCGCAGAGTGACCGGAGCGGTGCAGGTGCTGGTCACAGTGGCCGTGATGGATATCTCATCTCCCACATGAGCGCCGCTGGGGCACTTCACGGAATCGACCTGGATGTCATTGCCTTCCAGCACGGTGTTCAGGTGAAGGGCATCCACCCGGATGCCTCTGTTGCTGAGAAAACGGACAGCGCCGGCCGCATTGCCGTCAGTCTCCCTGCCGTCGGAGATAAGTATTATCCTCTTTGCCCTGTCCTGGGGGAACAGGGAAGCGGCATGTTCCAGGGCTCCTTCTATGTTCGTGGAATTCGAATGCAGGAAATTGTCCGTCCAAATGGAGCGGTCCTGTGAATCGAAATCGAACAGGCTGTACTGTTTATCCGAAAAACAGACAGCGGCGACGGAAATATCGCTGTCGAGACTGTCAACTATCTGCTGCGCCGTGGAATCCAGTTCTTCTCTGATCTTCGTGGTACTTTCCGACTCGTCCACCAGGACTATGACCGACTGGTCGGAAGACACGGAGGAGAACTGCATGCCGGCGATAGTGAGAGCCAGCAGAATGGCCACTGCCGAATGCAGGACAGCAGGCAGCTTCTTCTTCAGGGTCCTTCTCTTTTTCGGCATTCTCAGCAGAGGGATCAGTATCGCCGCAAGCGCGGGAATGATCACCAGCAGGCGCAGGGGGTACTGGAAGTTTACATCAAAGTTCTTCACGGCATGACAACCCCCATTCTGCAAGTATAATCAGCAGCGCTCCCGCAGCGATCCATACGGACAGCTTCGTTGCTGCCTTAGGCGCAGTCTCATCGTCTCTGCCCCACATATCTCCTGCTGATCTGTCAACGGTGATGCCGTCCAGTTTCTGCACGGAGCTTTCCGATATGGGGATGTGAACGAAGAAATCCTTGTATATCATCTTCTCTTCCGATTTCTCGGCGACTCTGTAGATGCCGATGTCGGACGGAGTAAACACCGTCGACGCCTGTTCCATGGTCAGGTCCTGCCTGGTTCCGTCAGGCAGTATCAGGAAGGCGGTGTCCTCATAGGGAACCAGACTGATCCGGAGTTCTTCTCCGACAGACGCGTCGTTCTCCTCAAGCATCCATGGCAGTGAGTATTTAACCACGTTCCTCATGAGCACCGACAGGTCGCTCTGCAGAGGCAGATTGGTGTCATGCACGTCGAAGGAGAAGACTGTGGTGGCGGTGCCGTCGGAGGATTTCCTGCTGACTGCAACGGTATCCTCTCCGCACTGAAGGACACTGTCCCAGAGGGCGTTGCCCTTGATCGGCGTATAGCGGCGTATATATGTGGAATCCAGGACCAGGTCCTTGTGAAGAGGACTGGCGTTCTGCTCCGATTTTCTTAGTTTTGCAGGTTCATCCACCGGATCGTACGCTGTGATCCCCTCAGGGAGATTCCCGTCGCCGAAGATGACCACGGGTGCGTCAGCGGGATATTCTTCCGGGTAGATCCCGTCAAAGATGAACATAAGGAATCCGGTCTCAGACAGGTCAGCCGGTACCTTGTATTCGGTCCTGAGCGTAACGTGAGGCACTGATTCCAGAGCGCTTCTCAGGAATCTGGGATTATTGCCTATAAGCATTATCTTCCAGTGGTAGGGGTTCTCCACGCAGAGGGAGTAGCTGTTGTCATCCCTCAGTCCGTCCTCTATGTCGAGAAAGATGCTCGCTTTGCTGTAGGTCCCGTATCTGTTGGCGTCCAGTGAGAACCTGACTTCTGCAGGGACGTCCGCGGTGCATTCCACGAGCTGGACATCCAGTACCTGTCCATCGACTTCAAGTCCGACGGGGAGCATGGAATCGATCCCCGTGCTGATGACGGAACCGGTGAATTCCACAAGATCGTTCTTCTCCTCGCCGGAAAGGGAAAGGACAGCTGCGTTCCACACATCGTCCCCTACGTACACCACTTCGATGTTGTGCATGTCGGTGCACTCGGCGTCGGTGAACAGGACCACTTCTGTATCCGGATACCTGTCGGCGGTCTCCTGAGCCAGTGCAACGGCGGCCTCGATGTCGCATCCGCCTTTTGAACAACTCACATTGTCCAGTATGACGCCGACATCGCTGATGGATGAGGAGTCCTGGATGAGATAATAGACATCATCTGATGCGTACATCACGCTGAGCGTGTGCCCGTTGTTTATCTTCTTGGTGAGTTTGCGCACCTCTTCCAGAGCCCTGTCGAATCTGGTCTCACCCTTTTCGTCTGCGGTGAGCATGCTGGCCGAGGCGTCGAGCACAGCGATGTATTTGATGCTGTTTCCGCTGTATATCACGGGCTTAGCCACTATCAGAGCGGTGCCCGCCACGGCGAGCAGCTGGAAAAGAAACACCAGGAACCTTTTCAGTCGCTGCATGGGCAGGACCTGCTTCATGAATCTCTCGGCAAGTTTCCACAGATATGTGCTGGACACAGGCTGATCCTCGTGCTTCGATTTCACCAGATGGATGAAAATGAGCACGGGGATTCCCAGCAGCATCCATAGCCCTTTTGGATTCTCAAAACTCATAGTATGATCCCTGCTTCGGTAGATTTCATGAACAGGATCTGTTCGATGGGTTCGTCGCTGCGCACGGTCACGAAAGGTATGCCGCGCATGTCGCAGAACTGTTTCAGTTCCCTCTGATGGTAGTCAAGAGCGAGGGCATAGGCCTTGAGGGTGTCCCGGGTGATCTCCATGCGCTTGTTCCTGTAGTCATCCGTGCCCCTGGCTTCACTGTCCAGCAGCCACATTTTGCCCATCATAAGAGGATCCGTCTCCTCCGGTGAGAGGACCTGCAGGAGACAGACTTCGCGGTTGTTGTATCTGAGGTACTCGGCACCGCTCTTCCACTCGCTCTCGGTCAGGAAATCGGAGATGATGACGGACATGCCGTCGCCGTTTCCCACATCCTCTTCCGCGGAGAGAGCTTTGCCAAGCTCCGAACTTCCGTAGAACTCGGTTCCGTTCAGTTTGTCGACAGCTTCGTAGAAGCGTTCCTTGCCGACGACCGTCCTTGCCACGGTATCGCATTTGTCATCATGCATCAGAATGATGCTGACGCGGTCCATCGACTGAACTGCAAGGAATCCCAGAGCGGCCGCGAGCTTGAGGGCTGTTTCGCCCTTATGCGGGTCGCCCCAGTCCATGGAAGCGGAACAGTCGACATATATCCTGTGGTGGAGCTGCCGCTCGTCCACAAACAGCTTAATATACAGTTTTTCAAATCTGGCATAGAGGTTCCAGTCTATCCTTCTCAGGTCATCGCCGGGAACATATTCCTGATAGTCAGCGAATTCGGCTGAACTTCCGTGCTTCACGGTGCGCCTGTTTCCCCCGAAGAGACCGTTGAGAGACGAATGCACGTTGAGGTCTCTGGTCTCCAGCATGGAGATGAAGGCGTCATCAATGATCTTTCTCATATGATGATGCTCCTGCCTTTATCAGCCGAACAGTCTTTTTCTCTTTTTTCTGGGTACCGCTACCTCTTTGGGATCGGATGACACATTGCGTCCGTTGATCTCCTCCAGAAGCATATATACCAGGGTATCGGCGTCGATCTTCTCTGTGATGGCGAGGAAACTGGGCTTTACGCGGTGTCTCATTACCGGATATGCCAGAGCGTCGATGTCATCGAAGGACACATTGTAGCGGCCGTCCATCAGAGCGCGGACTTTGGCAGCGGTTATCATGTTCTGCGCGGCGCGGGGACTTGCGCCGAATCTCACATACTGTTTTGTGAATTCAGGTGCGTCGTCTCTTTCGGGATGGGAAGCCTCAACGAGCTTGACCGTGTAGTCGAGGATCTCGCTGCTGACAGGGATCTCCTTGGCTACCGCTCTCATCTCAAGAAGGCTCTTGGCGTTAAGCACGGGGTTTGCCTGCTCATCCATGGTCACCTGGGTCAGGTTGACGATCTTGGACAGTTCCTCCGCTGTGGGGAAACTGACGAGGAGCTTGAACATGAAACGGTCCATCTGCGCCTCGGGCAGGGGATAGGTACCGTCCTGTTCGATGGGGTTCTGGGTTGCCAGCACGAAGAAGGGCTCATCAAGCCTGTATGTGCTGCCTCCGGCTGTGACGGTGTGCTCCTGCATCGCCTCAAGCAGAGCAGACTGCGTCTTTGGTGTCGCTCGGTTGATCTCGTCAGCCAGTATGATGCTGGAGAAGATCGGCCCGCGCTGGAATACCAGTCTGTTCTGTCCGTTCTCATCCTGTTCTATGATGTTCGTTCCCGTGACGTCCGCAGGCATCAGGTCCGGGGTGAACTGGATCCTGGAGAAGGGAAGATCGAAAGCGCGTCCCAGAGAACGCACCAGTCTGGTCTTTCCGACACCGGGGACTCCTTCCAGAAGTACGTTGCCGCCTGCCACCATGGCGATGACGGTATCCTCCACGACATCCTCCTGACCGATCATGTCTTTGCCGATCTCAGCGAGGACCTGGCGGCTCTTCTCTCCGAACAACTCAACATCGTGCGCCTGAACCATAACTCATTTTCTCCTGTATATCTAATTATTTATTACAGATTCTGCCGAACAGGGCTCATAGGTTGTTGAGCCAGTAGAAGTATTTATCCACCATTTCCTTGAGCTCCTCCGGGATCACACCGGATTTGAGAGCTTCCTTGTACTTCTCGTAATACTGTTCGTACACGCTTCCGAACGTCACGACCCCAAGCTCCGGGTCGTACATCGGCTCGTCCATACCCTTGAAGAAGTCACGGCCGCCTCCGCCGACGAAGGCATCCCTGTCGCGCAGATCGACTCCGACATCGACTTCCACCACGTCGCCGTCATCAGTGTTGACGACTCCTTCTGCGGGATCTTCCGGACGTGAGAAGCCGAGGAGATTGTCCTGGATCTCCTGGAGAGTCTTCTCGATCGCGCTGTATTTCTCCTCCACCTCTGTCTGTGCGCTGACGGCAGAGATCACGGAATCACATAGGGATGTCAGTCCGTCTTCGGTCAGAGAACCGACGTTATCTTCCAGGTATGACGCCATGCTGCCAAAGGACGAATAAAGGGCGTCGGAAGGATCAACTCCCGATGAGGAAAGTGCTGAGCGCAGATCGGAGGCCAGGGGGAAAACCTTTTCGGCGTCTTCCATCAGGTCAGTAACTGTCTGTGTGAGCGTATCTCTGATCATCCCGCTGTCGCCTACTGAGAGCGAGACTCCTAGAGACCGTGTCGCGTTGTATTTCTGGAACGCATCACCCAGTTTTATGCGTGACACGTATTCGCTGACGGCGTTCTCCATTTCCTGTTTCGCCAGGATGACGGAGGTGGCACGCTGCAGGTCGTTGGCCCCAGCAAGCATATTCTCCTGCATTGTATCGACGGTCCCCAGCAGAGGCGTTTCCACGCTCTCAGGGAACTGAGCCAGAGTGATCTCTGTTCTGAGTCTGTCTGACAGTGCGGCGATCTTCTTTTCCAGTGCCATCCGGGCTTCTATCTCGGGATTTATCCTGGCGAAGATGTCATATGGGGTCAGCAGCATAGCTGTCATCAGCAGCACGCAGGTAGCCGCGACGGCAGTGCGCTTGCGGCTGATGTTGAGCCTGATCCTGGATGGATTCATGGTCCTCAGGTACCACTGAGCGTTGCGCCTCTGTACATGCGCTACAGGGGAAGGATCGTCACGGTATTCGATCATGGTGGAGATCCTGTCCTTGAGACCGGTCGAATCCAGTCTTCTTGCGACTCTCTTCCTCCACGGATAAAAGACTATAAAAAACAGGAAAAGGAACACGGCCAGAAATGAGCCTGCAAAACAGAGCAGCAGGTATTTCCTGTCGGGTTCCTGTATTTTGAAATGATAGAAAGCTGATAATATGAAAGTGAGGACCGACGCTGTACTCAGGGATCCTATCAGGGAACGGATCAGGTCTTCCTTGAGCAGACGGTTCTTAAACGGTCGAAGTAATCTGTTGATCTCCATTAAACTGAACGCACGGAACGCATGATCGGATGGATGCCGGACACGTTCTTCTGCGTACTCCTTCTTGCGGATAGCTGGGAAGATCTTGCGGATCTCCCATTTTTCTTTATAACATACAAATAAATATATCAGTTTTTACAATTTATTCTCAAGAATAAATTGTGAATTGTAGAGCTGTTTGTACAAAAAAATCTTTCTAAACCGGACAGCAGGGGGGGATGAGCGGTACAGCCGGTGCAGAAGAGCTCTGCGTGAATCGGTTTGACGCATAGTGTATATTAAAAGCAGGAGGTATATGAATATGAGTGACTTTTTGAACGTAATCGACAACAGAAATTCCGTCCGCAGCTACAGCGACAGGCCTCTGCCTGAAGATGTGTGCAGAACGCTGGTGGAAGCCGGACTCAAGGCGCCTACTGCAGCGAACAGGCAGGAGATCCATTTCACGGTGGTCGGGAAGGACAATCCGGTGCAGGCTGAGATCCAGAACGATCTGAATCCCAATGCGCAGAATTCATTTTTCTATAATGCTCCTGTGACGATCTACCTGTCGGGAGATGAGAACTTCAAGTGGAGCCCGGTGGATGCCGGCATCGCAGTTGAGAACATCCATCTCGCAGCTCAGGCTCTCGGACTTGGCAGCGTGATACTCGGCTGCATGGAAGCAGTCCTCAACGGAGAAAAGAAGGCAGAGTATTCAAAGAAACTCGCTTTCCCGGAGGGATATGGTTATCAGGTGGCGATCGCTGTGGGATATCCCGAAGCAACAAAGGAGCCTCACACGTTCGACTTTGAGAAGAACGTATCCGTGGTCTGACCGCAGCGTCTGCTCTGCAGGAGAGTTCTGCCGGAGGCGGGAAATGTACTGAATGGACGAACAGAAAACGAACATGACCTGTTTCAGAGTCCGGTGAATGGACCTGAAACAGGTCTTTTACATATGTCTTCCGCGGCAAAGGATTCAAGCGGTGTCAGGCTTTCTCAAAGCGGAACATGTTCCAGGACAGTTTCCTGAGAGTGGCAGTGAGGGTGCCGTCCACGCACTTCGTATCCTCGCAGATTACCGGTCTGATGGCGTCGGGGTCTTCATAGGTATTGGCGGCATCAAAATCGTCCGAATACATCGTCAGATGTTCGATGAAGCGGTAGCCTTCGAATGCCTTGACATCGAGCGTGAGCTCCTCTTCCTCTTCCCAGTCACCGTTTGCGACGAACACAGTGAACTCGCCTGCATCTTCATTGAGAGCTGCGGCCGCGGTCACATACGGCACATCGTGGAAGTCGGCGTACTGGTTCTGATCGTCTACTGCGTAAGAAGGAACATCGTATGTCTCGCACTCCACTACGGGAAGGATGGATTTGCCCCTTGCATAGCGTATCAGTTCGGTCATGGGATAGTAGGCGGCGGCCTTCCATACATGGTCCTGGTCCGTGGCGCACAGCATGCCGAGACCTCCGGTCGCACAGCCGATCTTGACGCGGTCAGCGCGGCGGATCATAGCCAGCATGGTCGAGGCGTTGGCGAGAGCCATCGCCATCTCGCCGGATCTGCGCCCGCCGGGGCCGAAACTGCGCCAGACATTGGGATCCTGGGAAGTGAAACCGCGGTCCGGGAAGCTGAAGAACTGACCGATTGGCATATTGCCGTTCATGCCGTACTGCGGATGTCCTTTCTGCGGACGGAAGGAACTGCCGTACTCATCCAGCGAGATGTACATCGTCTTCTCTGTGCGCAGCAT
>CACYBC010000188.1 GCA_902772615.1 uncultured Ruminococcus sp. | reverse complement strand
GATGAGCTCTTCTACGGAGGCAGCTACCGCGACATAAAGGCCTACTATAAGATCAATCCGAACATCTGAAAGGTGAACGGCACATGATTAAAGCTGTCCTGTGGGATATCGACGGTACGCTGCTGAACTTCCGCGAATCGGAAAAAGCGGCGATACGCAGGTGTTTCGGGATATTCGGCATGGGTGAATGCACCGACGCGATGATCTCCGATTATTCCGCGATAAACGACCGTTACTGGAAACTGCTGGAAGCCGGAAAGATGACCAAGCACGAGATCCTTACCGGCCGTTTTACCGAGTTCTTCTCCAACCACGGCCTCGATACGTCCATAGTGGAGGCGTTCAACGACGAGTACCAGTACAGGCTGTCGGACACGGTCGTGTTCTGCGACGGAGCTCCTGACGTCCTTCTCAGTCTGAAGGGAAAATACATACAATGTGCCGCTTCAAACGGGACTAAAGTCGCCCAGGCCCGCAAGCTGGAGAAGTCCGGCATGGACAGGATATTCGATAACATCTACATATCCGAGGATATCGGTTATGAGAAGCCGCGTAAAGAGTTCTTTGACAGGGTGCTCAGCGATCTCGCCCCTGTCGCTCCGGGCGAGATGATGATGGTGGGCGATTCCCTCACTAGCGATATGCGCGGGGCCTTTGACTGCGGTCTCGTGACATGCTGGTACGATCCGGGCGGCATTCCCAACACGACGGACATAAAGCTCGACCATGTCATCAGTCATCTGTCGGAAGTCCCGGAGATCCTCGGACGGTACGGCGATATATAAATCATTAAGAGGAAACTGACACTTGAGACTTAGAAACAGACCATGGGCAGCTCCTGAGCTCGCAGGCTGCAGCTATTATGTGAGGGACTACGCCAGGAACCGCGGAAGATGGAGGCAGGCCTTCGGCAACGATCATCCGATATGGCTGGAGATAGGCTGCGGCAAGGGCATGTATCTCGCAGGAATGGCTCCCGCCCACCCGGAGATCAATTTCATCGGCGCCGACATAAAGAGCCTGATGCTGGCATACGCCAGAAGAAACATCGAGGAAGCCTTCAGCGCCGCCGGCCGGGAGCCGGACAACGTGATACTGCTCTCCGTGGACGCCGAGAGGATACTAAGTTCCTTTTCGGAAGATGACGAAGTTGACAGGATCATACTCAACTTCAGCAATCCGTGGCCGAAGCCGCCTCATCACAAGAGAAGGCTGACGCACACGAGGCAGCTTGAGAACTATAAGCATTTCCTGAAGGACGGCGGGATCATAGAGTTCAAGACGGACAACGACGATCTTTTCCGCGACTCTCTCGTCTATTTTGAACAGGCCGGTTTCGAAACGGAAGAAGTCTGCGGAGACTTCTACTCATCGCATGATGTAGACACTTCCGTCATCACAGAGCACGAGGGCAAATTCATGCAGATGGGGCTCCCCATACACTATGCGAGAGTGATGATCAGAAAATAGCTTCTGTACACAAAGAGCAGGAGGAAGTGATTCCTCCTGCTCTTTTACTGTTCCTCTTTACAAAGCATCGAACGATATCTGCTCGTAGTTTCCGACTATCTCGTCGAATCTGTCCAGGACTTCACCGACTCCGCCCCGCAGGCACGCCGACACAGTCACGTCAGCCATTGCGCGTATCTCTGCCGGAGCATCTGCGACCGCGACCTTGATGCCGCCCAGCCTCATCATCTCCCTGTCGTTGTAATAGTCTCCGATGACTATGGTGTTGTTTATGTCCTGACCGATCAGCTCGCAAAGCGCCGAGAATCCGCCGCCCTTGTCCATTCCCCTGGTAACCATGTCTACGAGTTCAGGGCCGGGTCTCATGAATCCGAACAGCGTGTATATCCCTCCCAGTGAGCTCTGGTTGGCTGCATATTTCTCGATCGAGGAAAGAAGTTCCGGTCTTGTAAGGAAGGCCACCTTGTTCCATCTCTCCGGCACTTCATCCAGATCGCACAGGATATACTTCATGTGCTGCCGCGCAAGATGTTCATCCACTTCCGCGTTCATCCTGGGCACATATGCGTTGGGCTCCACGGTGATCTCGACGCCGATCTCCGGGAAAAATGATATCAGATCGCGCACCACGTCCCTTGCTTCCGGCGCCATGGGACTGGAATAAAGGGTCTCTCCCCTGGAGAAATCATAGATGTAGGAACCGTTACACAGCACTGCCGGCGCCGTAAGCCTGACCCAGTCGGTCAGCTTGCTCACCGATTCTATGCCTCTGCCCGTGCACACGGTGAATCTTCCTCCGCGGGCGACGAACCTGTCTATGGCTTCAAGGTTGCTTTTCGGCACGCCGTACCCCGCCTGGAGCAGCGTTCCGTCTATATCGCTTACAACAAGATAATCCGAAATGGAATTAGACATTTTCCGATCTCCTGAGTTTGTCAAGAAATGCTTCGAAATAGCGCGGGAGCTCCGAACGGAACTCCATGTATTCTCCTGTAGCCGGATGAATGAAACCCAGACATCCCGCGTGCAGGCACTGTCCCTTGAGTTCCTTTATGACCTTCTGCGGCCCGTAGACGGGATCTCCCGCCAGAGGATGCCCGATGCTGGCCATGTGCACCCTGATCTGATGGGTCCTCCCCGTCCTCAGCTTAAGTTCCAGAAAGCTGAAATTGCCGAGTTCTTCCAGCACTTTGTATTCAGTGACCGCGGTCTTTGAATTCTTCTCCGTGACCGCGAATTTCTTTCGGTCCTTCTGGCTCCTTCCGATAGGCGCATCTATTATACCGCTGTCCTGGGGAAGCCTTCCATAAACGACGGCATAATATCTTCTGGTCACGGTATGCGCCGCTATCTGTTCGGAAAGGCTGATATGCGCCGCATCGTTCTTGGCGGCCACGAGCAAGCCGCTGGTATCCTTGTCGATCCTGTGGACTATTCCGGGCCTTCTGGTGCCGTTTATGCCGGACAATCCGTCCTTGCAGTGCCAGAGAAGCGCATTCACCAGTGTCCCGGAAGGGTTCCCGGCAGCCGGATGCACCACCATGCCCTTGGGCTTGTTCACGACTATCAGGTCATCATCCTCATATACTATATCAAGCGGGATGTCCTCAGGCTGTGCATCTATGGGCTCCGGATCCGGAAGGTCGACCAAGATGACCGCCTGCGCGGACATTTTGTCGCTCTTCTTCAGTTTCTTTTCCTGAGATGTGACAAGTCCGTCGTCGATAAGTTTCTGCACATAGCTCCTCGTGAACAGAGAGGAAGACTCCGGATATTCCATTGCCAAAAGCCCGCTGAGAGCCGCGTCCGCCCTTTTCCCTGCGTATTCGGCCGGAACGGTGATCTCAATCCTCTCCATCTTCCGCGGCCTCATCATCTTCCGGTCCGTATCCCTCTGCAGCCGGTATCTTCAGTTTCCTCTTCTTTTCAGGCAGGAAGAACACGCTGACTGCGATCAGCACGCATCCGATGTTCACAAGCGCATCGGCGAAGTTGAAGATCGGAAACTTCATGAAAAGGAACTCCAGATAGTCAGTCACCGATCCAATGAACACCCTGTCATACAGGTTGCCGAGCGCGCCGGCGCAGATGAGTATTATCCCCCACCTTTCGACCTCGCGGTCAAACCTGTTTATCATCAGGACGATCAGCAGGATCGCGGAGCACACGCAGGAGATCACTGCCAGGGTCTTGGTGCTGTCAGCGAACCACCCGAAAGCCGCCCCGGTGTTCCCGCCTTCAAGAAGCCTCAGCCCGAGTATGCCTGGGATGAGCACGACGCTCCTGTCGGCCAGATATGCCGCAGCCGCGACCTTGAATATGCGGTCGGCAGCAAACAGCACTGCCACACAAAGAAGATTGGTGATCAATATCCTTTCCTCCGAATAAAGAAAGTGTAGCGATGATCCTCACCGCTACACGAACTAAACGATCTTACACCCGATGACTTCAGCGCATCCGGCACGGTTCGCGGGATATCACAGGATCATCAGTATGTGAACCTGTCATCTCCGAACGCGCTGTTCTCAGTATCCTCAGCCGGTTCTTCCTGCTCTGACGCGATCTCGTTCTCTGCTTCGGATGCTTCCTCAGCTGCAGGTTCCTCTGTGACCTCGGGTGTTCCGTCAAACGGAACTTCCTCCATCAGATCATCCAGCGGAGACACTGTATCGTCGTTTTCTTCCGTCTGCGGCTCTTCCGGTTTGGCATCGGCAAGCGCTTCGTTCAGCGCATCTTCGCTGACATAATCCGGCAGCGATGCGATGATCCCGAGATGGCTCTTGTAGACATCGAGGATCGTATTCTTGAACTTGGCAACTTCCTGCTGAAGAGCTTCATAATTGGCTCTCTCGGTGTCCACTCTCCCTGTTGCGGATTCGAGGATCCTGTCAGCCTTCTGCTGCGCATCTCTCAGGAGGATCTCACTTGTCTGGCGCGCTTCCTCAAGCACGTTCTCCTTCATCTTCTCCGCGTTGATAAAGGCATTGTGCAGGATATTCTCCTGATTTCTGTATTCCTCGACCTTCTCAGCGAGGACCATCATCTTGTCTTCGATCTCTTTTTTCTCTGCCTGAAGTCCCGCGATGACATCATCCTTCTCCTTGAGCATCGCAGCACACTCGTTCTGGAGGGTGTCGAGCTCACCGGCGACCTTGTTCAGGAACGCATCGACGTCTTCGGTGGCGTAACCTTTTCTCACGGACACGAAAGTCGTTGATCTGATCTCTTTAGACGTAAGCATTGTCTTCCTCCATCAATGATATTTAAAAGTAAACGCCGCTGTTCTCGAGCTCATCCAGGATGTCTCCGACTACTCCGACGTTATACGGTGTGATGATGAATGTACTGTTCGCAACGCGCTTGATCTGTCCGTCTATAGCATATGCTACTCCGCTGAGGAAATCGAGAAGCCTGCGGGAGACTTCCTTGTTCGTTGACTCCAGATTCAGCACGACGGTCCTGCGGTTGATAAGATGATCTGCCACTATGCTCCCGTCAGCATACGCTTCCGGCTTGACGAGAACGACCTCAAGCTGGGTAGTAGCATTGATGTTTACGATCTTGTTGTCCTTTGCGGACTTCTCTTCACTCTGCTTGGTTTTTTTCTCGCGGACCACTTCGGTCTCATATCCCTGAAGTACATCGTCTTCCGTTTCCTTCGGGGCGTTTCCTCCGATACCAAAGAACTCCTTGAACCAGTTGATAATTCCCATTCTAAGACTGTCCTCCCAGTTGAGTTGATAGCAATTGTGCTTCCAATTAAATAATTATCCTTTTTTATTGTTACAAAGTCAACAAAACGATGGCTCCGGCAAGCGTTATTCCTGCCGTGACCGGGGTAAAACACAGCGGTTCATTTGAGTTCCACGACGGTGACGCCGGAATCTCCTTCCCCGTACTGTCCCAGCCTGTGAGATTTTACCTGAGGACAGCGCCGCAGCCAGTCGTTCACCGCCTGTCTGAGAGCCCCCGTCCCTTTGCCGTGGATCACATAAAGGATGCTTATGTGCGAAAGCAGAGCTCTGTCAACGAACCCTTCCAGTTCCGCTATGGCTTCCTCCACTGTCTTTCCCCTCAGATCGATCTCGGTCCTTGGCCCGTCGGTCTCCCTGGCCATGGTCTTCTGTACGGAATAGTTCTTTTTGGGCTTTGGCAGAGGTCTGTCCGGCAGCTGGCGGAGATCCTCGAGTTTTGCCCTTGTCTTGATCAGCCCGCTCTGCAGTTCCACCATGTTCCTGGAATCAGGACCTGACATGACCGTGGCAGGTCCTCCCAGGGACATTACATACACAGTGTCTCCCCTGTTCACTTTGCTGACCTTCGGCAGTTCATCGGGTGCGGAGAGTATCTTTTCGTCGAAATCCGCAATCTTGACACTGTCGTTGTTCGCTATCTGTTTTGCCCTTGCAAGTTTCTCTTTTCTTGTCCTCTCTTCGTCAGCATCCAGTTTCCTCAGCTCATCCATGAGCTTATATGCGCCGGCTGCGACGTCTGCGGACATCTGCTTCGCCCTGTTTCTGGCGTACTCAAGCTCTTTCTCCGCTTTTTTCCTGATGTCGCGGGCGTCGTTCCTGGCCTTCTCGAGTTCCGCTGCCGCTTCGGCCTTCACATCCTCGATCTGCCTCTCTTTCTCGTTGAGATCCGCCTTGAGCGCATCTATCTCCGAGATGGCATCCTCGAAACGCCTGTCTTCCACAGCCATTCCGTAACGGGCATCCTCGATGATGTCCGCGTCCAGTCCCAGGCGCTCGCATATCAGCAGCGCATTTGATCTGCCCGGCACTCCAATGCTCAGATGGTAGGTGGGACTGAGGGTCTGCACATCAAACTCGCATGACGCGTTGGTGACGCCTTCGGTCTGCATCGCATACAGTTTGATCTCGGCATAGTGCGTCGTTGCGAATACTCTGCATCCCAGTTTTCTCAGTCTCTCCAGTATCGCCTCCGCAAGAGCCGCGCCTTCCTCAGGGTCGGTGCCTGCGCCGAGCTCATCCAGCAGTACCAGCGAGTTTCTGTCTGCGACCTTCAGTATCTCGATAACGTTGGTTATATGTGATGAGAATGTTGACAGGCTCTGCTCGATGCTCTGTTCGTCTCCGATATCCGCAAGGACGCGTTCGAATACCGCGACCTCGCTTCCCGGAGAGACCGGGATCGGTATGCCGCAGCACGCCATCACCGTCAGGAGCCCCACTGTCTTGAGGCTCACGGTCTTGCCTCCGGTATTGGGTCCTGTGATCACCAGAGTAGTGAATTCCTTTCCAAGGCGCACGTCTATGGGCACTACAGTGTTCTTGTCTATCAGCGGATGTCTGGCTCTTCTCAGGTCAATAAATCCTCTGTCGTTTACATCCGGCATGACGGCATTGATCGAAAGTGCGTAGCGCGCCTTGGCCAGAGCGATGTCGATGAGCGTGAAGGCCTTATGGCTCTTCACAAGATTCTGTGATATGCCCTGTACCCGCGCCGAGAAAGCTGCCAGTATCCTGTCGATCTCCGCCTGTTCCTCAGCTTTGAGCTGCATTATGCGGTTGTTCGCCTCCACTACGGCGGTAGGCTCCACGAAGATGGTGCTTCCGGAAGAGGAAACGTCGTGCACCAGTCCGCTGATGGCGTTCCTGTTCTCCAGCTTGACCGGGACGACGAATCTTCCGCCCCTCATGGTGACGATGGCTTCCTGCAGATATCTGGACGTCGAGGAGGATTTTATTATCGTGTCGAGCTTGTCCCTTATGGAGCTCTCCTGGCGCATTATCCTTCTTCTTATGTCTGCGAGCGCCGGGCTTGCTTCATCCGCCATCTCCGTGTCAGAGAGTATTGCGTCACGTATCTGTCTCTCCAGTCCGTTGTCAGAATAAAGGTCGAAGAACAGATGATCCCCATAAAACGCCTTCTCCTCAGACGGCTGATACCAGTCCCTGAGTCTTCTCGCGTTCTCAAGTGCTCTTGCCACATGCAGCAGTTCTCCCATGAAGAGCACGCCGCCTTTCTCGGCTCTGAGGGCGATCGCAGGTATGTCATCCTGGGAAGATATTCCCGGATTGTGTCCCCTCTCCAGGATATCCATGAGGCTGTCGGTAAGGTGCAGCTCAGTTGATACTCTGGCGGGATCGGTATAGGGCTCGCTCTCCCTGATCTTCTCCCTGCTCTCGGAGCTTACGGCAAGATCGGCGACTCTGTCGAGCACCTTGTCAAAATCAAGTCTTGTTCTGTATGTCTTTCTGTTTTCCATATGTCTCACTGAATGATGTTGTAGAATTCCAGCGTTCTGGGCTTTCTCTCCAGATGAGCAAGCACATATTCCTCGCTCAGCCGTCCGAACTGTTTGACAGCATCGCCGGTCAGGCTGAATGAGAAAGCCCTCCTGGTATCGGAGTGCACCACGTATCTCACTGCCGCAATGACTGAGAACAGATAATTTGCCGCTCTGCCCTCCTTGTCCAGGCACTCAGAGCAGGTCCATGACGCCTCCAACGGATCGAAGAACACCCCTCCGCTGCTCTCGGGGCTGCCGCATCTTGAGCACCCGTCCACATCCGGCATGTATCCGGCAAGAGTCATGACGGCAAGCTCGAACACAGCCTTGATCTGCCATGCCGGCTTGAGGTCCCCGTCCAGCAGATACAGACTGTTCAGCAGCAGGCTCAGGAACCGGGAACTGTCCTCTTCTGTCGGAGCCAGATACTTCATCAGCTCGCAGAAATAGACCGCAAGGGAGTATTTATCCGCCTGCGCATAGATCTTCAGGAACCGGTTCTGCGATGTGGCATCGGTCACCGTGTACATGTTCTTCCCGCTGGCAAGTTCGAAATTGGAGTATGACAGCATGGCAGTCGTTCCCGTCAGCCTGCCTCCCGGTTTCAGGGAGCCGCGGGCATAGGCGGTCACCAGGCCCTGGGCAGTGAGCAGAGTGATGACTCTGTCAGCCTCGCCGGTCTTGACCTCCCATATTACTATCCCGTCCACTGCCGTTTTCATTAAAAGCTTAAAACCCCAGATCCTTCAGATCGAACTCGCTGTTCCTCCAGTCGTTGCGGACCTTCACCCAGCACTGGAGATTTACTCTGCAGTCGAGGAAATCCTCGACTTTCTTTCTCGCTTCGCTTCCTATCTTCTTGAGCATCGACCCGCCCTTGCCGATTATCATACCCTTATGGCTGTCACGCTCGCAGTAGATGTTGACGTCGATGTCCACCATATCGCGGTCTTCCCTCTCGCGGAACCTCATCACTTCCACGGCACACCCGTGCGGAAGCTCGTCCCTCAGGTTATACAGAAGGCGTTCCCTGACTATCTCCGCCACGACATATTTCTCAGGTATATCCGTGAGCGTGTCATCCGGGAAGAAGTGCTCGCCTTCGACCGCAAAAGCGGCGAGTTTCTGTTTTAGTTCGTCTATCCCCGTGCCATCCAGCGCGCTGAAGCAGCAGCCGTCGGCAAATCCGTAAAGGCTCATGAGAGCATTCAGGCACTTTTCCGCTATCTCAACGCTTACCGTGTCGCACTTGTTGATACCGAGCACGACCGGGATCCCCTTGCCTCTGAACTCATCCAGCAGTTTCTGTTCATACTCCAGGAAACTGTCCTTGGGATAAGTGAGGAACAGGATGCAGTCCGAGTCGGAAAAAGTATCCCTTACGGTCCTGACCAGATGCTGGTCGAGTTTGGTCCTCGGTTTGTTGTATCCCGGGGTATCGAGGAAGACATACTGGATGCCGTCCTCCGTGAGCACTCCCGTTATCTTCGATCTGGTAGTCTCCGCCTTGGGCGAGATTATCGCCAGGTCAAATCCTATTAGTCTGTTCAGCAGGGTCGATTTGCCCATGTTGGGTATCCCCGTGATGGAACAGAACAGATTTTTCTCCGTCATGTATTTCCTTCCGTTCACGAAGCGACGCCCTGCACATCGCAAGGCGCCGGTCGATATTTCCGTCAGTCGAGCACGTATGTCGTGCCTCTGGGAAGTCCGAGCTGAGCAAGCACTCCCTCTTCCCTCTCTCTCATCCTGACCTGCTCGAGTCCGCCGGCTTCATGGTCATATCCGAGCAGGTGGAGCATGGAGTGGACCGTGAGGTACGCTACCTCTCTCTCGAAGCTGTGCCCGTACTCATCCGCCTGCACCTGGGCATGTTCCATCGAGATCACGATATCTCCGAGCGGCACATATCCGCTCTCTTCCGACACTTCATATTCATCGTTCTCGCAGAGCGGGAAAGACAGCACATCCGTGGATGCGTCCACGTTCCTGAACTTTTTATTCATCTCTCTGATCTCATCGTCATCCACGAAAGATACGCTGATCTCTGCGGGATAAGGGAAATTCTCAAATCTGAGAGTCGCTTTGCAGGCACGCCGTACAAGAAGCCTCGTGCCGGACGGCACCTTTATCTTCTTCTGTCTGTCATCTATATATACCTTCGTGCTGTTGCTCATTATTATCCCTTCCTCTTTCCTTTTGTCTGTTTCTGTTCGTTTCGTTTCTCGTAAGCCTTTACGATCTCCGTGACCAGTCTGTTCCTGACTATGTCGCGCTGCGAGAATCTAATTATCTCGATGCCGTTGATGTCTGTAAGTATCCTCGTTGCCTCGATCAGTCCGCTCTTTTTCCCGTCCGGCAGATCGATCTGTGTGATGTCTCCGTTGACTACCATCTTGGATCCGTTTCCGAGTCGTGTCAGGAACATCTTCATCTGTTCGTTAGTGGTGTTCTGTGCCTCGTCGAGTATCACGAAGGAGTTGTCCAGAGTCCTTCCCCTCATGTATGCCAGAGGCGCGACCTCAATGATCCCTCTCTCGACCTGCTTCTCATACCCCTCGGGGCCCATAGTGTCAAACAGGGCATCGTAAAGCGGTCTGAGGTACGGGTCTATCTTTGTCTGAAGATCCCCCGGCAGAAAGCCCAGCTTCTCACCCGCCTCAACGGCAGGTCTCGTGAGTATGATCCTGCTCACTTCATGGTTCTTGAGCGCCGAGACGGCCATCACTACCGAAAGATATGTCTTTCCGGTGCCCGCAGGTCCGATTCCGAACACTATGCTGTTCTTTCGGATCGCCTCGATGTAGTTCTTCTGCCCGAGAGTCTTTGCCTTTATGGGCTTGCCCTTGGCAGTTACCAGTACGCATTCCCCGTTGAGGGCGGCAAGCGCTTCCTTTTCACCGGACTTGACCATGTTCACGCAGTACCTGACTGCCTGGTCATCGAGGATACCTCCGGCATTCAGAATGCCGATCATCTGTTCCACGGTCTGGGAAGCTGCAGTCACATTGCCCTGCTCCCCGGTTATCGAGACGCTCTGGCCTCTTCCGGTCACAGTGACATTGAACTCCTTCTCCAGGAGCTTGATATTCTGATCCAGTATCCCCGAGAGAGCGGTAGCCTTTTCCGCCGAGCCGAGGTCAAATTCCATGCTTGCCATATAAACTCCGAATTGTATGTAAGATCCTGCTGAATTTGCAAATGATAGTCAAAATAGTATAATTACTCAAAATGAAGGGAGAGGACGCTTATGTCGCGCAAGGTTCTTTATTTCGACAAGAAGATAACGCCGGCCTGCGAATACTGCGAACTCGGCAGGCCCTCCAGCGAGTACAACATGATACTCTGCCGCAAGAAGGGCGTTGTCTCTCCGTATTTCCGGTGCCGTTCGTTCCGGTATGATCCTCTCAAAAGGACCCCGAAAAGGGACGACGAGAAGAAGGAATACACACCCTCCGATTTTTCACTGTGAATACATCAACGGCTGCTCAGCAGCCGTTTTTCAGTTGTTGCACTTGAGGAATCCGTCTTCCCCTATGCAGTACGCCGAGCTTCCGTGTACCGTGTGGCACATCAGGTAATCGTACCACTTCTGATATCCGACATATCCGAAGTGTATCCCGTCAGGCGCGGAGTAGTCGGAAGACAGATACCCGTCCTCCGTAGTGAACGCGGCATTGATATCCAGGAAGTATATGCCCATGTCGATGCACATCTGACGAAGGCCCGCATTGTACTCGTCAAAGTTCTCCTTTGAGAAGCTCCTGTCCTTGTCCGCCACCCATTTAGCAACGGGAGGTATCGACTGGACGATGATCATGCAGTCCGGATTCTCGTCTTTCAGTATCTTTACAAGTTTTCTGTAACCTTCCAGCAGTTTATCCGCAGAAGCCCAGTTGATGCCGTTCGTTCCCAGCATTATGTACAGCTTCCTGGGATTGTAGTATTTGACGGCCTCCGACATTGTGAGATCGTTTCCCGTAGCCGTCGTGGTGAATGATATGCTGGTAGCGGTCATGGGGCTCACGCCGACTTTATAGATGGCATTGAACCCCTCGAACATATCGTAGATGGTGAGGCCGGATGTGATGGAATCGCCCATGAACAGGGCGTCCTTGAAGTATTCCTCGGTCACCGGCTCCGTGAGGGAGATCTCGATGCCTCCGCCCACTGCCTCTTCAGTTTCCTCTGAATAGTTTCCCGGCATCACAGATGCATCGGGATCCACGGTGATGAATCCGCGTCTGGAAAGGATCCCTGCGTTGGTCAGCAGAGACAGGACAAGCACGCCCGTGCAGAAGAGCACAGGCAGCAACAGGAGCCACGCGCTTCTGCGGAACCCCTCCATGAATCTTTCACGTCTTTCCATTCTTTCAGCCATATAAAGAATATACCACAAGAAGCATCAAATTAACATTGGAAAATAGGCATATCACAGCATTTCTGCACATAATAAAACAGCGGCGAAATGCCGCTGTTCATGGAGCTGGTGACCGGACTTGAACCGGTGACCTGCTGATTACGAATCAGCTGCTCTACCGACTGAGCCACACCAGCTGATATGCATCTCTGCTGATCTTTTCAGACGAGACAAGCATCATTTTAACATCATTGCTCCCGCTTCGCAATAGCGCGGAGGAAAAATGCCTCTGTGCCGTGTCCGGTGTCAGGCATATCCTGTGTTTTGACAGTATATACTCTATGTGCTAAACTCGCATAGATAATGGGTCATTATGATTATATCATGTCCTGCGCTCAGGACTGTTTGTTTATATAGGTGCACTTATGCTTAAAGAGAAGCTTGAATCCCTGAATGACGGAGGGACCCTGAAAAAAGGGCTGATGTTCTCCGCCTTCTATCTCGTAGCCCTGCTCTTCTCACTCGAAAAGACCGGGCTGCACATATACAGTGCGGTCGTTTTCCTTCTGGCGTCGGTTCTGATCATCTTCTGGTGCAGCCGCTGTTTCTCCCTTATGAAGGATACGGAAGATCTTTTCGCGCCTCTGTTCGCTCTGTGCGGCTCATTCTATGCCGCCGTTCTGCCGATCACCGCTGATGAGATACCCGCGGCAGGAGTGGTCTCTTACGGCGACGGAGCGACCTTCTCCAGGATCTTCTCGCTGCCGGCCTTCTGGGCTATGAAGCTCTGCGGAGGTTCGGTCACCGTGTCCGCATACTTCGCCAGATTCGTCAATCTGCTGTTCTGCGCCGCGATGCTGTGGTTCGCGATCCGCTCCATACCGTACTGCAAGACATTCTGTGCCGCAGTAACTCTGCTTCCCTCAGCCATGAGGAGCTTCGCGACAGCCTCTCCCCAGGGGACCACCCTGGTCACCTCCATGCTCTTTATAGCCCTGACGCTCAGGGCTGCATATACCAGAGACAGCTACGTCCTCACCCACAAATATCTGTTCGCGCTGATCGTGAGCGCGCTGATGATGCTGTTCTGCAACATCACCACCCTGCCCTTCATTTCCCTGCTTCTTATGATCCCCGAGAGCAGATACGGAACTTCAAAACGCCGCCGCTGTTTCTATGCGGTCATAGCTGCGTTCGCAGTAATATGCATCCTCCTCTGGTCGTTTGGTGCCGCGGAAGCCATACTGTCTCCGATAGATGACTTGTCCAGAAGGGACCAGATGGACTTCGTTCTCAGGCATCCCTTCTTCTACATCACCGCATTCGTCAGGACTATCTTTACAGAGGGAATGAGGATCCTTTCGGAGATCTTCATCACAGTCCCTGTCGCATATACTGCCGGCAGCGAGATACATCTGCCATGGGTCTTTGCCCTGTCGTTCATGCTCTGCTGCATCTACACGGGTTTCTTCGACTCGGGTCTGTCTCCCAGAAGGGAGAGGATAATCAGGAGCACTTCGATCAGCACACTGATATTCATAATCGCTCATCTGACTCTGTACTACATGTCGAGGACTCCTCTCGGGAACGACGTGATCCTGGGCATCGACGGAAGCGTCATGCTTCCCGTATTCCTGCCCGCCTGTCTGCTGATAAAACGTCTGAACAAGCACCCTGCCGCGCCGCAGAAAAACTTCACGGGAGCTCTTCTGATAATGGCTCTGGCTAACATTGCTTCCGCTCTCTACATCCGTTTCAGTCTTTGAGACGATCCAAGGCAGAATAAACAAAAAAACTGCGCCGGCATCACTGCCGGCGTTTTCTGCAACAAAAAAAGCCCTCTCGGGCTATTTTTTTGAATTCCAAACGTCTCAGCCGGCAGCAAGCGCTTCCTTTATGCACTGTGCGATCTGGTCAGGGCAGGAAGTGGGCTTTCTGCCGCAGGTTATGCCTTCCATCCTGGCGATCGCGTCCTCGGGCTTCATCCCCTTCAGAAGGCTCATGATGCCCTTGAGGTTGCCGTCGCACCCGTTGATGACCTGTACATCCTCGATCACGCCGTTCTCAATGGTCACGGTGGTGGATACCGAACAGGTCCCTACATTCTTTCTTGTGTGTGTCATTTTGAGTACCTCCTGATTACAAAAAATGGAGCGGGTGAAGGGAATCGAACCCTCGTGTTCAGCTTGGGAAGCTGACGTTCTGCCATTGAACTACACCCGCACATCGACT
>CACYBC010000187.1 GCA_902772615.1 uncultured Ruminococcus sp. | reverse complement strand
TGACGTTGCTGCTGGCTGCCATAGGCCTGACGGCATATCTGCTCATCAGCATGAAAAGGGATCCTGTCGTTACCAGGACGCTGCAGGAATATGCTCAGACAGAGCCGGACCCGTCTTTTGAACACCTGTCCTTCACGGAAGAAGGATACATGACTCAGACTTACAGCGAGGAAGATATCGGCTTCTTCATAGCAAAATATCTGGATAAGGAGAAGATAGATCCCTGGTCTCTTCTGGAGGAGGTACCCGTATCTGATCTCAACCTTAAGGGATTTGAAATCCGTCTCGAGAACGGAGGGGCAGTTGTCTGTGCGGAGGGGGCCTGGCGCAGTATCAGGCTCACGGCAAGAGCGCTGCTTAATATCGATGCAGACAAGGGTACCATCATTCTGTCTCCCGACGCTGTCAAGCTCGCAGGAATAAGGATCCCTGTGAGCCTTATAGACCGTTTTTTCAAAACGGATATTGCTGATCAGTCGCTGTCATACGCTCCCGAGACCGTTCTGCTCAGTGAGATAGCAAGGGTCTCCGCGGAAGACGGAAAGATCAGTTTTACAGGACCTATGGCTACAGAATTTCTGGATTATAACGATCTTTCAGAAAACAGGATCAGGATGACCAGGCTTTGTCAGAAGGACTACGCCTTTGCGGCTGCGACGCTGGATACGGAAGGCGCAGATCCGGCAGAGAGGTACGCAGTGATCCTTCCTGCCATATCGGAAGAGGCGGATACTTATAACGACTATCTGGATAAGCTTTTCTGTCTTCTCTCCGGAACGGCCGTCAGGAAGACGGCAATGTATCAGAACAACTTCGGGATGGCACTGAGGTGGTTCCCCGAGACTTACGAATACAGCTACAACGACCGCCGGCCAAAGGCTTATGACGAATACTATGTGTGTTTCCGGCAGTTCAAGACCATATCAGCCAAGATCGCGGGCGATTACTCATCAGGAAGGCTCAGGATCGGGAAAGATAAGGTAACATATAACGGCAAGGCCTTCTCGTTCGAGGATTATTTCGGAAGCAACTACAGATTCTACAGACCTTTCCTGGAGATGGATGGGGGCAGGATGTGCACAGCAAGAAGACAAAAAGGCAGTTCCGCAAACGCAGCCATGCTGTTGAGAGGTAAGGACGGCTGCGGTTTCCTTGTGGTGATCTACAGGGCAGAGAACTACAGCATAATTCCCGTCAGGGAGGATGCTTTCCTCGGGTTCATGGCTTCCGATACCGTGCCTGAGATACTGCTGTCGGATACCGCGCAGTTCACGGGAAAGACGCAGTGGTGAGCACTGCAGTTTCTCATTTTATTAAGAAAAACCTGCTTCCGTAGCCGCATACGGCACGGAGGCAGGTTTTTAACATATTAAGACCAGATTCCGGACTTCCCCGGTTCACGGCTCCGCTATCTTCTGATATTCGACAAGGTATCCGTCCGGATCCAGGATAAAGAATGAGAATACAGGGTAAACGGGATGCATTGCAGGGGCTTTATAGACATTACAGCAGTCCTTTAGTTCTTCATATCTGGCGAGCACCGCCTCATTGGAAGCGAGGTTGATAGAGAGACATGCACCCTGCGGCCCGCTGAGGGGGCTGCGCCGGTCGCTGTACTGGCAGAATCCCCAGTACCCGTATCCGGTGTCGAATATATACAGACTGTCGCCCTGTTTCTGGAATACGGGCAGTCCCAGAGTGCAGTGATAGAAACTGTAGGTCTTCTCTATGTCGGAACAGGGGAGAAAAACGACGCTGCTCATGCTGATGTCCTCCTTTTCTCTATTAATTGTATCCTCTTGCAGTGTGTTTTAAAACAGGGCGGCAGGGATCATGCTTATACTGCCCTTTCTCCTTTCTGCTGACAGAACGCTGCTCCGCTTAGGCGGAACAGCGCTCTGTCAGGATAAATCAAATCAAAGGTTATGATCGGTTCTGCGGTCAGATCTTGACCGTCTTTGTGACCTTTCCGGCTTTCTGGTTCCATGCCGTGACGGTCACTTCGTTCTTCTTGCCCTTGAAGATCCAGGTGACCTTCTTGGAGACGGGACTGCTTGTAAGGGTGGAGATGTTGCCGTAGAAGTGCTCTGCCGTGTTGCAGAGGGCATAGGATGAGAGATCGCCTATGTCCTGCGTCTGCTTGCAGGAGATGAAGTTCTCGGCATCTATGGATACCTGCACCGCCTTGGCGGTCCCAAGTTTCTTTGCGTTCTCAGAGAGGTAGGTGGGCAGGAAGCCGGCATTGGAGATCACAGCCTCCGCCTTGTATACATCGTCTCCTATCTCGCTCACGGTGAAGCTGTCAATGACCAGCCTCGGCATAGCGGCTGCCCAGCGCAGCATGAATGCCGTTATCTTGTCGCATTCCTCTGTGAGGAACTTTTTGGGAGGATTCTGCACGGTGAACTTGTAGTTGAATCCGCCGATCTCCACTTTTCCGAACTGCGGGTGGTCGAACTCCTTCCAGGAGATGAAGTCACCTTCTTCTGCGTTCTCGCTGATCCATGCCATGCGCTTCTCGAAATCTTCCGCGGTGGTATCGACCTTTGGATCAGCTTCCCAGAAGTGCTTGACTCCGCAGCGTTCATCCAGGTTCCACAGTTCCAGAGTGATGGCATAGATGCCCTGAGTCTCGTAGCAGTAGTCGTCGAACGCACCGGAGGAATAGTTATCCTGATCAACGGTGAAGGTATCAAAGATGTTGATGTGCTTGTAGCCTGTGGCTTTGGTGCCCATCTCTCCGATCGCATTCATGATCTTCATGTCGGCATATGGCGCTTTTTTCTCGGGGTATGTGCCGGGAACCGTCAGCAGGATGCCCCCGCTGGTATGATTCGTTGCGACGGAGCCGATGTTCGGGTGACTCAGGATGAATTCGACGATGGCCTTGTTCTCAGGGTTGGAGAGGGGATACTCTCCTGCTCCGGGCTGACGGTACTCCGGGAACCATCCGAAAGGATAGTTGCGGTTGAAGTCCCTGCCCCATTTGACCTTGTTAACTTTGACATTGAGGCCGTCATACTCTTCCATGACGCCTTCCGTGTAGATGCTGAAGAAGTCACCTGCCACGTCGTCCGGCTCGCGCCTGACCATCATGTCATTCTTTTCAGGATCCTTTTTCCAAGCACCGTATTTGTCAGGGACCCTCATCATACGGATGACTCCGTCACCGTCGATGTCCTCTCCCTCAAGACCTGTCTCATGCTCGTAATACGGACGGTTCACGGATCTCAGGGTATAGGGAGTGGTCAGATATGTCTGTGATCCGTCAGGGGAGACACAGGGTATTATGTATACTGCCATGTTGTCCAGTATGAATGTGACCCTCTCGTCCGAACCGTAGTTCGTGGCAAGCGCATCCATGGTGTGCATGGCGGCCATCATTCCAGTGACCTCACCGGCGTGGGTGTTGCCGTCGATGTAGAACGCCGGCTTGTCGCAGGCGGCTCCCGTGACCTTGTTGGTCAGGGTGACCGCTATGACATGGTGTTTGTCCTGGGTCTCCAGAAGATATTCGTAGCTGAATATCCCGGGAAACTTCTCTGACAGCGCCTTGATGTTGGATTCTATCTCATCCTGGAGATAATAGTGGTCGTATGAAAAAGTAGTAGTCATCAGTAAAGGACCTTTCCGAGGAAATCTTTAACGCGTTCGCTTTTCGGATTATTGAATATCTCTTCCGGAGTGCCCTGCTCCAGGATCGTTCCCTCATCGATGAAGAGGATCCTGTCGGACACTTCCTTGATGAAACCCATCTCGTGGGTGACTATGACACAGGTCATGCCGCTGTCAGCGAGCTGCTTGATGACCATCAGTACCTCCTTGACCATCTCGGGGTCAAGCGCGCTGGTGGGCTCGTCGAACAGCATCACATCGGGTTCCATGGCCATCGCCCTGACTATTGCGAGGCGCTGCTTCTGGCCTCCGGACAGCTTTCCGGGATATTCGTTCGCCTTGTCCGGAATGCCGACTTTCTCAAGCAACTGCATGGCCGTCTTCTCAGCCTCTTCCTTGGGGATCTTCTTCTCCAGGGTCATGGTGATAGTGATGTTGTCCAGCGCCGTCAGATGGGGGAAGACATTGAACTGCTGGAAGACCATTCCGATCTTCTGACGGATCTTGTCCAGTTCCTTCTGCTTTTTTATCTTGGTTATGTCTTCGCCTTCGAAGAACACGGAACCTTTCTCCGGCTTCTCCAGAAGGTTGAGACAGCGCAGGAAGGTCGATTTGCCTCCGCCTGAGGGTCCCATAAGGGACACGACCTCGCCTCTGTGTATCTCGGTGTTGACTCCCTTCAGGACGTCAAGTTTTCCGAATGATTTGTGCAGGTCAACGACCTTGATGAGCACTTCGTTATTATTGCCTGTCACCTGCGGAGAGCCTCCTTTCAAGCAGTCTTACGAGCCCTGACAGTACGACCGTCATCACGAGGTAAATGATCGCCATGATGAACAGCGGCTGCCAGATCAGGTATTTGTTGGCGAGCAGCGTCTTGGTGTACGTCAGCTCGTACAAAGCAAATGTACCTGCAAGGGACGTCTCCTTGATCATGGAGACGTACTCGTTTCCGAGAGAGGGGAGGATCGCCTTCAGCGCCTGAGGCAGAACGATCCTTGTCATCGTGTGTCCTGCACTCATGCCTAGGCTCCTTGCGGCCTCAGTCTGACCGATATCCACCGAGCCGATGCCTCCTCTGATGATCTCCGACACATAAGCGCTTGAGTTAAGTATCATCGTCAGTACGACACACTGTTCTCTGCTGAGGAAGTTCAGCGCCGGCACGGCCATAGGCAGGAAGTAGTAGCCTATGTACATCTGTACCAGCAGAGGCGTGCCTCTGATGACCGTTGAGTAGAGCTGTGCAGCCGTGCTCAGGATCTTGTTCTTCGACAGGTGGATGAATCCGATGATGGTGCCCAGTATGGAACCGAAACCGACGGCGATGGCCGCGTATTTGAGCGTTCCGACGGCGCCTTTGAGGAATATCGGATAATAAAGCTTGAATATCTCAATTATTCCGGGACCCATTTATATCTCCATTCAAAAGATCATTCTTCTTCGTCGTCGGGCAGGATGCCGGCTTCGTCGCAGGACGCGTAGTAGTAGCAGGCGTAGAGGCCTTTGTCTTCATAATAGTTCTCGGTGGAAAGCAGTTCCGCCAGGATCTCATTGATGACTCCTATGAACTGGGTCTCGCCCTTCTTTGCTGCCATGACGTTGCCTGAGAAATCGTCGTATATCGACAGGTCGAATTCAATCTTCTTCTCAACGTAGAGCGATACGATCTGTCCGTTGGAGTTCTCAGCGTAGTTCTTTGCGGTGGTGGAGTCGAGTGCTATGGCGTCGACCTTGTTCGCGAGAAGATCCAGGATGCCCTGATCGAGGGATGTGATGAGCTGCAGATCCGCATCGGGGATCTGGTCTTCCACGTACATCTGCTGCAGGGAACTGGCCTGAGCGTCTATTACTTTGCCGCTGAAGTCGGCGAGTGAGTTATATTTGTCAAGATCAGAAGCTCTTACGACGATGGTGTGGTGGCCTTCGTTATCTGATGTAGCAGAATACCCGGCTGAGAGCTCGTAGAGTTCTGCACGGTCTGCCTTCCAGCCGAAGCCGGAGACCCCGAGGTCGACCTTGCCGGTATCGACTGCGATGAGGACGCCGCTGAAGTCCATGGCTTCGATCACCAGTTCAACACCGAGGCTGTTGGCGATGTACTTGGCGAGAAGCATCTCATTTCCCTTGATCTCTCCGGTGATAGGATCGACGAACTCGGCTGCGGGGTAGTCGGGCGATGTGCCGATGACGAGCTTGCCGCTGTCAAGCACTTTTGCGAGTACGCCAGTGGGGGCATCCGGAAGTGTGAAATTCACGGCTTTTCCGGGATTTGCTGCGATCGCCTCGTACTTGGGGCCTTCCCAGACCCACTCTTCTTTCACGGGTTCATCGCCGCCGTCAGGTTCGGGAGACGGAGCTGGTTCGGGTGTAGGATCTTCCGAGGGCTTGCCGCAGGAGACCAGCGTGAACACCATCATGATACTGAGCAGTAAAGCGATGAGTTTCTTGAATTCCTTTTTCATTTTTCTGATCCTTCCAGTTTTTAGTCTGCATAAAATGCGTTTCCATCATTCATAATATGCAGTTAAGTTGCATAAAATAAGTGTAAAATACACTTAACACGCATAATTATACGCGCATAAATTGTTTAGTCAATAGGTAAAGATGCAAAATGACGAAAAAAACGTAAAATTTTCCGCAGAATGACGGAATGGAGGCCGGACAGTAAAAATGCGTGAGGTTTGATGCGGCAACTGTGCTATTATTTATTAGGTATAAAGAGAATGATCGGAGGGACATACAATGAAGGAAGCGCTTGTCTTCGGAAGGACACTGCCGGACGCGTACCACAACGCTCTCATGAAGCTCAGGGATGAAGGGGAGATATCCGACTGTGCTGACTGGAACACCACACAGAAGGAACTGTCCATGACATTTCAGGTCCAGGAACCGCTCGGGGAGCCCATGATCAGCAAACTGTTCATCGGCGGGCCTACAGAGCTCGAGCAGTACCGTCAGGAGATGCTGGACGGCATCCTGGATTTTGAGATAGAGAGAGGCAACTGGACCTACACATATCACAACAGGATGGTCAGCCCTCTGGATCAGGTCAGTTTCATAGCGGATGAGCTCAGGAGAAATCCCTCGAGCCGCCGCGCCGTCATCCTTGTCAGGGACAACAGCACCGATATGGGAAGCGATGATCCCGCATGCCTGCAGCACCTGCAGTTCTTTATCAGAAACAACAAGCTGGACTGCGTCGTGATGTTCAGGTCGAATGACGCGTGCAAGGCCACGTTCATGAACGCCTTCGCTCTCATAATGCTGCAGAAGAGGATAGCCGACCGCCTCGGAGTGGAGATCGGGACCTATTCCCACAGAGCCAACAGCTTCCACTGTTACGAGAAGGATTTCCCGATGCTGGACGGATACTGCAGGAGGATATCTGAGGAGGATCCCGAGGATCTGGCGTTCGAGTACGAAGACGGCTGGCAGGAGATGATGGAGGAAGCGCAGCCCTCCATCGCCCAGAAGGTCGAGGAGCTCAGGAACCGGTGAAGCGGAGACTGTATATCGGAACTAACACAAAGATGTTCCAGACCGCCGCAGAGGCGGAAGCGTATATACGCAGGATGGATGAGCTGATCGGCGATATCCGCGACAGGCTTGAGTTCTTCTTCATCCCATCATATACATCGCTCGAACGGGTCGCGAGAGCCGTGGGAGGGCGGATCCGCATCGGGGCTCAGAACATGGCCTGGGAGGAGAGGGGACAGTATACCGGTGAGATCTCTCCCCTGATGCTGGATGAGATAGGAGTCAGGTTCGTGCTCATCGGACATTCCGAGAGAAGACATGTCTTCCGCGAGACTGACGAAGATGAAGCGAAAAAGATCAAATGTGCGGCTGACCACGGATTCACATCGCTGCTATGTGTGGGCGAGACCTCGGAACAGAAGGAGAGCGGGCTTGCAGAAGCGTCGGTCATAAAGCAGCTGCGGGCCGCCGCAGGAGTGCTCAGTTCCGAAGAAGCGTCGGGTAAGCTGTGGGTCGCATACGAACCTGTGTGGGCAATAGGGACGTCGGGAGTGCCGGCAAGCGCGTCCTATGCGGAGGATATGCACGGCGTCATAAAAGCGGCTCTCAGAGACATGTTCGGCGAAAACGGCAGCGCTGTTCCCGTGCTGTACGGGGGAAGCGTGAATCCTTCAAACGCCGTCGATATCATTTCAAGAAAAGGCATAGACGGTCTCTTCATCGGAAGAAGCGCGTGGGACCCGGAGAGATTCGACTCTATAATCAGGGACGTGCTCCCTGTGTTTGAAAACAGGCAAGACTACTGATCGGATCGGGAGGTATGGCAAATGACTGTTATGAGATGTCCTCACTGCGGGGGAGAGGTTGAGTTCGATCCGTCCGGACAGGATATCAGATGCGGATACTGCGGCAGTGTCATAACTGTCGCGGATTATGACAGTTACCTTGAAAGCAAAGGGCTTTATCAGGCAAACGAACTGGTCTGCCGTCAGTGCGGCGCCAGGATAATCAGTACCGACAGCACCGTTGCAACGTTCTGCAGCTACTGCGGTTCGTCACTGGTACTTGACAGCCGGATAGCGGAGGAAAAGAGACCGGATTACATCATTCCGTTCAAGGTGAAGAGGGCAGCAGCGATCAGAAAATACAAGGAAAGGATCAGCCAGACCCTGCTTGCACCTGACTGGATGAGCGATGAGGAGAACATCGAGAAATTCCGCGGCATCTACATGCCGTTCCATCTGCTGAGATACTCGGGTAAGGGCATATATAAGGGCAGAGCCAGCAGCACCAGAGTGGAGACCCATGACGGGAAGAAGTATGACGTTACGAGAACATATGATATAGAGGCTCCTGCGGAGATAGACTACGATTTTATCCCCGTGGATGCATCGGCATCCTTTCCCGACTCCATGAGCAGGGCTTTGAGTCCTTACCGCGCCAAGGACATGGTGGAGTTTCAGCTGCCGTATCTTTCGGGATACTACGCCGACGCCACGGATGTTCCCGCAGACATCTACGGCTCAAAATACGGAGCTATAGCCCGCAGCGACATCAGAAAGAAGGGCAGCGTCAAGACGGAGAGAGTCAGCGTGATGTCCTCCGATGTCCTTGACGAGATCGAGGTGGAGGAGAGCTCCAAGACCGCTCTGTTCCCCGCCTGGTTCCTCTCGTTCCGCAACAGGGACAAGATCAGCTATGCTGCGGTCAACGGTGAGACAGGGGAACTGGCGGTGGATATCCCCATAGATTTCAGGAAGTATCTGGCTGCAAGCCTGATACTGGCCGGTGCTGTCTGTCTGCTCCTGAACCTGCTGTTCACCATAACGCCCATCAGGTTCATGACGCTGGCATCGCTGCTCTCCGTAGTTGTGTTTTTTACAGCGGACAGGCTGCTGAATGACACTTACAGGCAGAAAAAGCGCCTGGATGACCCGGGATATACCGGAGAGGATGCGGATAAGGTAGAGGTAAAGAGCACCGGAAGAAAAGTCCTGTCGGTCATCGGAACCGTTCTTACCAGTCTTGTGGCTTTTCTCATGAGCATATTTCTGGCGCTGTTCTTTGGTTCCAAATCGGTCATAATGGTCGGGATCATGCCTGTGATCCTTTTCATCTATGTGATCGTGAAATCTGCAGTCGAAGTCTCATCTGACATAAGGATCCGCAGAAGGAAAGCTCCTTTCCACTACAAGTTCCTGACACTGATAAAACCTGTGGCAGCGGTGCTCGCCTGCGCCGCGGTGACAGTCATAGACCGCAACAGCGATATGCTGTGCTATGCGGCAGGCATCGTCTCCATACTCATGACGGTATGGACGGCTTTCGACGTGGTAAGAGCCCAGAACAGACTGACCATGAGAGATCTTCCCCTCTTTACAAAGGAGAGAGGAGGTGACGCCTGATGGCTAAAAAGAAAGAGAAAAAGAAGAGCCTCATCGAGAGGCTCAGTCAGGTAAACAGGAAGACATGGCGCGTCATTCTTGTCATAGCCATAGCCGTTATGGTGATACCTGTGATCCTGGACATACTGCTTCCGGAAACAGGATATGATTCTTCGGTGGTTTCGCCGGAAGACCTCATAGTGATCAGGGATGATGCAGATCTCCTGACAGAAGAGGAGGAGAAAGATCTGTACTCCCACATGCTTCCCGTTACCAGGTACGGCGGCGCCGCGTTCGTAACAAACGGCGGCTATACCAAAGATACTGCTGATTACGCAAGGGAAAGATACCGCGAACTGTTCGGGAAGAAGAGCGGAACCATATTCGTGATAGATATGTACAACCGCTACATCTACATCTTCTCCGACGGAAGGATATATGACACGGTGACCAAGGCCAGGGCGGAGACCATCACCGACAATGTCTATCTGTACGCAAGGCGCGAGGATTATTACGGCTGTGCTGTCAGAGCATTCGATCAGATAGCGGCGATCCTGGACGGAAACCAGATACCTCAGCCGATGAAGCATATCTCAAATGCGCTGATCTCCGTTGCGTTCTCACTCGTTGCGGTCTTCATAGCTGCGAATCAGAGGAACAGGATGAAGAAGGAGGATGAGGTGCAGACTTACGAGGAGATGGTCCGCAGGAGATTCGATATGGGTCCCCTTATGGCCAGCACTCTCATAGAGACCAAGCGCACAGCACATTACGAAGGATCATCCGGCGGCGGAGGATACTCCGGCGGAGGTGGCGGCGGAGG
>CACYBC010000186.1 GCA_902772615.1 uncultured Ruminococcus sp. | reverse complement strand
CGATATGTCATCCTCTTCATTTTTACTGCTTATATTTTGCCACATAGCTCGATCCTAAAGCAAGGAGAACGGGACTCCGTAAATTTGGAACTTTCAGCAGAAAAGATGTCTGCTTTTGTATATTTTGGCTAAAGAGAAACAGTACGGTAACACTTATCAGAAGATCTATGGCTGGAGGCATAAGGAAAGCCGCTCATGAGCTTTCCGTCATGAGCGGCCGTATCGTTATCGTAAGAGGCGATGTGCCTGTGTTTAGCCTTCCGAGAGAGAATCGAAATAGGCTTCCCAGTCTACGCTGTCCCAGTCGGGAGCCCAGTAGTTCCAGGAGGCGGCTTCACCGGATTCCGCCCACAGCGTGAATGACATGGAATCGTCATCGCCGAAAGCGAGAGATGACTGGACGTCAAAGGCATCATAGTCCAGCTCAGAGCCCTCACCTGAATCATGCCTTTCCGGAATGTGCAGATCGATAACATATGTATCGTCTGTCTTAACTATGGCTGTTGCGACTGCGCCGATCACGTATCCGCTGGCAGGCACGCCCTGGGAAATGGTGTATGTGTCGCCGTCTTTTGCAAACTCTGAGAAAAAGTTGTCTCCGTTATTGGAACTGAGCCAGATGCCGGAAGCGCGCTCCCACAGCTCATCAGCCAGAGCGGTATCGAATTTCTGCTCAGGTTCATCCTCCTTGAACAGGGGAGACCAGTCTACGCTGCCGAGATCATCAGCATATCTCGTGAAATCAAATGGCTTGCCGTCGGCCGCATAGTCTGTGACATTTATGATGTCTTCCCCGATACGTGTAGTGCCGACTGTGAGCGTTATATCGTGAGCAGCCCATCCTTCCGATACTTCGTCTGCTTTGCGCTCGGGCAGATGAACGGTAAAGAAGTAGATGCTGCCGGTCTTGGTGATCTCGTCAACGGGACCGCCGAAGGTATAGCCGCGGAACGGCACGCCGGCGGTATAAGTGACTGTCCCGTTATTCTTCCACAGCGAGAAGAAAGTGGTCGCATAGCCGTCCTGTTTTACCCAGACGCCGTTGAGCTTGTCATACAGTTCCCCGGTGTAGTCCTCCTCCTTGACCGGATCGGCGGAAGGCTCATCTTCCGGCTTGTCTCCCGGGACCATGCTGCATGAGTTCAGCGACACGACTGCCGCGATTATAAGGATCATACACAGAAGTTTTTTCATGGATATCACCTGATGATAAGACTATCGGTTTCGTTTTAGGTTCTTTTGGATTATTATAGGTTATAGAAAAACCTGAATTCAATTAACGTTCTGTTACATCGGTGCAGGTCAGAAATCTGATAATTCTGCTCACGTTATCGGCTGCGGACAATGTGTTCAAAGTGATCTGACGCCAGCAGTTGACTTTGTTTACGCATTATGTACAATAAGTGAAAATCAAAACAAATACATTTCAAAGATGTCAGGAGGAACGGATAGATGGCTTATTATTACAGCGAACCCTGCCGCACATTCAGCGAATATCTTTTGGTCCCGGGATTCACCTCTGCAGAATGCATTCCCGACAATGTGGATCTCAAGACCCCCCTTGTCCGGTTCAGGAAAGGCGAGGAGCCTGAGATCAGTCTGAACATACCGCTGGTATCGGCTATTATGCAGTCGGTCTCGGGAGACAGACTCGCGATCGCGCTGGCCAGAGAAGGCGGAATGTCCTTCATCTACGGCTCGCAGTCTGTAGAAGATGAGGCTGCCATGGTCGCCAGAGTCAAGGCATTCAAAGCCGGGTTCGTGGTAAGCGACAGCAATCTCAGACCCGACAGCACGCTGGATGATGTGCTGCGGATGGCTGAATCGACAGGCCATCACACCATCGCCATCACAGAGGACGGATCTCCCAACGGCAGACTCTGCGGGCTTGTCACCAGCAGGGACTACAGGGTCAGCAGGATGGAAGGAAACAAGCCCGTCCGTGAATTCATGACCAGGTTCGAAGATCTCGTGGTAGGCTATGACGGCATCTCCCTCAAGGAAGCGAACGATGTTATCTGGGACAACAAGATAAATGCGCTTCCCATCATAGACAAGGATCATAACCTGCTGTACATGGTCTTCCGCAAGGACTATGATGCTCACAAGACCAACCCTCTCGAGCTGCTTGACGAGGAAAAGAGATATATGGTCGGGGCGGGCATCAATACCAGAGACTATGAAAAGCGCGTTCCGGCCCTTGTGGAGGCCGGTGCTGACGTTCTCTGCATCGACTCCTCGGAAGGATATTCCGAGTGGCAGAGAAGGACCATAAACTTTATAAGAGAAAAATACGGCGACAAGGTTAAGGTCGGGGCCGGAAACGTTGTGGACAGAGACGGATTCCTGTTCCTGGCGGAAGCAGGGGCGGACTTCGTCAAGGTCGGCATAGGCGGCGGTTCCATATGCATCACAAGGGAGCAGAAGGGAATCGGAAGAGGCCAGGCAACTGCTGT
>CACYBC010000185.1 GCA_902772615.1 uncultured Ruminococcus sp. | reverse complement strand
TATTCTTCACTAAAAAGGATAGTATTGGAGGCAGGCGCTCCTCCCACGACTGAAGTCACGGGTCTCCGCGCCTGATTTAGAATGAAATCAAAAAGCTCCGGATCACATCTCGATCGAGAAGTGATCCGGAGCTTCCGTATTGTTTTAAAATGATTTAAAGAAGGACGCCAGTCTGCTCTCATTAGGCCTGCCGTTCTTCAGTTCGGTCAGATTCACCACCATCTTCCCGTCATCAAGGATATCCACCATCGCATATTTCGACATCGGGTATGTAAATACCGCACCTGGATTGACGGCTATGACTCCGTTTTCTTTTCCATTGAACTGGTTGTGAGTGTGCCCGAAGAAGGCTGCATTGCATCCTCTTTCCAGTGCTTCGTTAGTAATTCCGTTTACTCCCGCCCTTACACCGTAATGATGTCCGTGTGTAATGAAAATCCTCCATGCATCTACCACTATGGTATTGTCGTAAGGCAGCTGTGAACCAAAGTCATTGTTTCCCCTGACCCCGATAAGAGGCCATTCCGGATGATCTGCCTTTATCTTCTCGAACTCCGCGGCTCCGTCGCCAAGGAAGATGATCTTGTAAGCCTCAGGATGCAGAGTGCATATCTCTTCGAACTGTTCCCTCATGCCGTGCGAATCTGAAATAAGCAGTAATCTTTTCAATCTCTTTTCTCCCCAGCAGCCCTGTAAATCTCACTTTTTGAGAATCCCGTCTCCCTGGCGGCTCTCTTTGCCGCATCGGAGGCAGACATCCCCTCCTTCATATAATCGGCAGCCAAATCTGCAGCGTCATCAAGCGTGACCTCTCCGTGCTCAGGGCCGCTGTATCCCGATATGACAAGAACGAACTCCCCTCTGGGAGGATTATCGTCATAATATTCCTTGGCCTGCCTCAATCTGGTCCTCCATATCTCCTCATGCAGTTTCGTCATTTCCCTGCATACCGTGACCGGTCTGTCTCCGAATGCATCGAGCATATCGCCAAGAGTCCTCTGGAGCTTATGAGGAGCTTCATAAAACACCATTGTCCTCTTCTCGTTCTTCAGCTCTTCCAGCCGTTCTCTCCTTCCTCCTTTAGGCGTCGGAAGAAATCCCTCGAAACAAAACCTCTCGCATCTCAGGCCGCACACAGACAGTGCAGACACTACTGCGGAGGGTCCTGAAACAGGCACCACGGTTATCCCTTCATCAAGTGCCTTGGATACCAGTGTCCCGCCGGGATCACTTATGACAGGCGTCCCCGCATCGGAGCAGAATGCCGCATTTTCGCCGGCCAGTATCCTGGAAACGATCTGCTCCGTCCTCTCTCTTTCGTTGTATTTCTGGCAGCTGATGAGCCCTTTTTTCACACCTATGTGATTGAGTATCTTGGCAGTGACCCTGGTATCCTCAGCAGCTATGAAATCCACGCTGCCGAGAGTTTCGGCCGCTCTGGGAGAGAGGTCGTTCAGGTTGCCTATGGGCGTAGCAACTACATAGAGTTTTCCCGGTGAGCTGTTCAAACGTAATCCTCCTCGCATATATCCATCATCTCGGCTGTGTAATTCCCTTCTTTATCCATGACACAGAGATCTGGAAGCACCGTCAGTTTCTTTCCTCCCTTGAATATGGCATCAACAAGCACAAGAAAAGGAAGTCTGTCTGCACTGTGTCTGCAGAACCGGATCGTTTTCGGTTCCAGTCCATTGTTTCTAAGGCTCTCAAATATGTCTGCAAGGCGCTCCGGAACATGACAGAAATACAGGTGCCCGCGCTGTTTCAGATTCAGTGCAGCGGTCCGGAAGAGCGAATCCGGATCCAGTCCGTTCTCATGTCTGAAAGCCTTTTTGTCCGGGTCTGCACTTTGATCTTGTTCGTTGAAAAAAGGAGGATTGCAGATGACGGCATCGAACCTTTCATCACTGCGGTACGATGAAGCATCGCCGTTCACAGTCTCGACATCGAGCCCGTTTGCCGAAGCGGTCATGTCCGCCAGCTTGAGCTGATCGCTTCTGATATCCACCATGACTGTTTTCCCGCAGAATCCCCTGTCATAGTTCCAGAACGAAACGATGCCGCTTCCCGAACACATTTCCAGAACGTTTTTCTTTCCTTTCACCGCAGAAAAATACGCCAGCATGAACGATGCCATGGAAGGCCGCTCGCTACTGTCGGTAAACACTCTGGTACCGTTGTGCAGAAGATAGGAATCGGTCATAAATCAACCTCTTAAAGAAACAAGGCGGACACGGATGTGCCCGCCGTTTTTCTTGTGTTTTAGATCACTCCTGATGAGGAGCGCCGACCGGGCATGTTGCCTCGCAGGCACCGCACTCAACGCAGAGTTCAGGGTCGATGACATGCTTTCCATCACCCTCGGAAATGGCTCCGACAGGGCATCCGGCAGCGCACGCACCGCAGTTTACGCAATCATCACTGATGACATACGGCATATTACTATCCTCCTTATAATCGATTGGCTGAAACTATAATAGCATACACAGACCACAAATCAAGACAAATCCTCCAACTCAGGATCGATGGTCTCTTCAGCGCTTTTCGGCTGCTTGCCTCCGTACAGTCTCTTGAGCGAAGAACTCGGATAAGGTCTGACCGCCTCACTTCCGTCCAGTCTGACTTTGGCATTTCCCATCAGCACATTTGCATCTACCACCACGCCTGTACCGTCCGGGGTACTGACTTTCGTACCATTGGAAGGAGTAAGCTTGACCAGTTCGTCATAGGTATCCTGTTCATATTTGAGGCAGCACATCAGTCTTCCGCAGGATCCGGAGATCTTTGTCGGAGAAAGGGTCTTTCCCTGTTCCTTTGCCATCTTTATAGTGACGGTCTGGAAATCCGGAAGGAATCTGCTGCAGCAGAACTCTCTGCCGCATACACCTACTCCTCCGAGCATTCTGCATTCGTCCCTGATCCCTATCTGCCTGAGTTCGATCCTTGTATGGAAAACGGAGGCAAGGTCCTTGACAAGTTCCCGGAAATCTACCCTCTGATCTGCAGTAAAGTAGAACGTGATCTTCTTGCGGTCAAAGGTATACTGCACCCCGATAAGATTCATGTCCAGTTCGTGGATCCTTATCTTATCAAGGCAGATATTGTAAGCTCTCTTCTCGTCGATGAGATTCTCCTCAAATACCGCTTCATCGTCTTTATTTGCTCTTCTGATAACAGGCTTGAGGTCTTCCCTGACCTTGCTGTCATCTATTTCACACGGTGCAAAAGAGATATCACCGAGTTCCATCCCTCTGGCAGTCTCGACGATTACCTTATCTCCCTTTTTGTATGTTTCCGCGCCGGGATCAAAGTAGTAGCTTTTTCCGGCACCTCTGAATTTAACTCCAACTATTCTTGTCATGTCTACCTCTCAGCGACTCTTGCGGCCAGAACTGCAGCCGCTGTCTTCGCATTCACGAACGCGTCTGTCTGTTCCAGAGCATCCATGATGCATTCATATACATATCCTGAGAAATCGGCGTTCTCAGGATCTTTCTCAACTTTACGGGCAATCCCTGACAGAGCGATCCTAAGGATCAGCGACAACTGGTCTCTGTTCTCTGCAGCGGCAAGGGCCGCCATTATCCCGTACCTGCTGCGTCCGAACACTGCATCTATCAGTTTTTCCGCGGACAGCACACAGAAGGAATACTTCTGATCCTCAGCTGCTCTCAGGACCAGTCCGAGCCTGCCTCCAAACAGTTCAGACAGGCTTTCCGCCTTCTCTCTGCCCAGTCCCGGTATCCTTTTTACGGCTTCGTCAGCACAAGGTCCGGCATCCAGCTGTCTTATCCGGTATCCGACTGCTCTGGAGCGGATAGTAGGCATAAGATCATCCTGACGCCTCACTGTAAGGATGAATACCACCCCTTCCGGAGGCTCTTCCATCATCTTGAGCAGCGCATTTGCCGAATAGGCATTGAGGTTTTCCGCCTGTCTTATATGGAGCACGCGTCTGCCGTCCGTCATGACCGCCGCTTTATTCATCTCATAAAGAGCTTCCCTTACATCAGATACAGACACCTGTCCGGATGATCCGCTGCCCTGTACGGATACGAAATCGGGATGTACATTTCTCATCACCAGACTGCTGTGGTCTCTCAGGTATTCCGCCGCCACGAGTCTGGCAAAAAAGTCACAGCCCGTGCCCTCCTCCCCCGAGAAGAACACCGCGTGCGGAAAACTGTCAGACTCCAGAAGCGCAGAGATCTCTTCCTTAAGTTCATCATTACCGAGAAACTCTTCGAACATTCTCACTTCCGAACCTTTCCGCAGCTGTACGGATCAGCACACGATCCATATCAATTGTATTTTACGGTCCTGAAAAACACAAGTTTCCTGTTCAGTCGAGAGTAATCAGCGCTCTCTCGCTTCCCGTAAGATTTCTGTAGCCGTCTTCCGTGACGAGGATCATGTTCTCGATCCTCACTCCCCATTTGCCTTCAACATATATTCCCGGTTCGATGGTCATGATGGTGCCTGCGGGAAGGATATAATCCCTGGACGGTGTGCACATCGGCGATTCATGGACATCCAGTCCCAGCGAGTGGCCAAGAGAGTGTCCGAAGCAGCCGCCGTATCCGGCAGCGTCGATCACTCCTCTGGCTATGGCATCCAGCGCTTTGCCCGAGCATCCCGCCTTGGCTGCAGCCATTGAAGTGAGGTGTGCTTCCAGTACGGTATTGTAGATCTTCAGCTGCTCGTCCTTGATCTGTCCCACAGCGATCGTTCTAGTCATGTCGGAGCAGTATCCGCCGAGTTTTGCCCCGAAGTCCATGGTCACGAGATCTCCTTTTCTGATCTTCCTGTCACTGGGGACAGCATGAGGCATTGATCCGTTCTCACCGGATGCCACAATGGAGCCGAAGGCAAGGCCGTCAGCACCGAGTCTCCTCATGTAATACTCCAGTTCTGCCGCCACCTGCTTCTCGGTTACGCCGGGTCTGATATAGTTGAGTATCTCCAGAAAAGCTCTGTCGGTAATATCCTGTGCAGCGCAGATCATCTCGATCTCTCCGGGTTCCTTTACTGCCCTGAGCCCTTTTATGGCGTCAGACAGTTCGGGTCCGTCCAGCAGTCTGATGTCAGCTAAAGCTTCCCTGAACATGGAGAACTGCGCCAGTGTAAGTTCCTGTTCGACGATCAGTTCCTTTACGCCGTGATCTTTGCAGATCTCCGCTACCTGATCGGCAAGTTTTCCCTGAAGTATCACTTCAGCACCTTTCACCTTTTTCCTTGCAATCTCTATGTATCTGGAATCGGTGATGAAGAACGCTCCGTCGCGGAATACCAGCAGTGTTCCGTCAGATGACATGAATTCGGTCAGATAACCTCTGTTCGTCATTGAGAACACTATTGCTCCGTCACAGTTTTCCGGCAGTTTCGCTATCAGTTTCTCTATCCTGTTCATATCTTTTCCAGTTCCTCCATATATAGTTTTCTGAGTGTTTGCGCATCTTCCGCCTGCGTGCCGTCCGACTCGCATATGAACGTGGGGCTCCATCCCCTTTCAGCGATCAGTCTCATAAGCGGCTGAGGCTCCGGTCCGAACACGGTATCTTCAAAGGTCAGATGCCGCTTTTCCCCGCCCGACGTATATTCGATCTTAGAAAAATGAGAATGAAATACAGAAGCCCGTTCCGTACCGATCCTTGCGGCCATCGTATCCAGAATGAATTCGTAGTCTTCTCTCCCCTTTATGCCGCCCATCGACCTGGCATTGAGATGTCCGAAATCTATGCAGGGAATGATCCTCTCATCCACAGAACACAGCTCCAGGACCTCTTCGAGGGTCCCAAGCTGCCCGATCTTTCCCATCGTTTCCGGGCAGACCGTGACATCCGTGAACCCTGCGGCATCCAGCTCGTCAAGACAATACCTGAGAGTTTCCACCGCCAGTGCCAGTGCCTGTTCCCTGGATTGTTTCCCGCAGGAGCCAGAATGGACCACAAATCTTGTCCCGCCCATTCCCTTCACCGCTTCCGCACTCTCCAGGAAATACCTTGCGCTTCCCTTTCTTTTCTCTTCCTCCAGCGAAGACAGCGAGATGTAGTACGGCGCATGCAGACTGATCTGCACTCCGTTTTCAAGTGCCTTGAGCCGCAGTTTCTCCGCCATCTCATGCTTGACCCTTACTCCGAGGCCGCACTGGTACTCATATGCATCAAGTCCCATCGAGGCGCAGAATGCCGGAGCGTCAAGAGTGCTCTTGAAACCCGCATCGGCAAAACTGTTTGAGTTGCCTGCCGGACCGAATCTTACTCCCATTTCTCTCTCCTTGAATATGATAAAAGGGCGTTGCTCGCAACGCCCTTAGTCAGTATCCTTATTTGAACTTGCGCTTGCGGGCAGCTTCTGCCTTTTTCTTACGGCGGACAGAAGGCTTCTCGTAATGCTCGCGCTTGCGAACCTCGGCAAGGATCCCCGAACGTGCACACTGACGCTTAAACCTGCGGAGCGCGCTGTCCAGACTCTCG
>CACYBC010000184.1 GCA_902772615.1 uncultured Ruminococcus sp. | reverse complement strand
GATGTACCGCCAGTCTGTCAGATATGGACTGACAGGATAAAGTCTAATGATCAAGACAAAGGTGGGAGGCATACAGCCGAGAACCACTGGGCTGGTACAAGCTCGTGACTTTAGTCATGAGTAGTTGACAACAGTACAGCCCCGTCGTTGACGGGGCTGTCTTTATCTGTCTGCTTTTTCTCAGCTGATATCCTCTCAGATCACCGGAGGCACTGTGAGATCCTGGGTATAATATCCGGCGGGCTCGCGGGCCTTGTCTATATTAAACCAGTTGCCGGTGCACTCATTGAGCAGATACAGTTTGTTGCCGCGCTCCTCGATCTCAAACAGCAGCATGCGCTTGCGGTCATGCGGATGGTTCGGCGCATGGAAGGTCATCATCTTCTTTCCCTCAAATGTGCGGAAGATCATGGCATGTCCGCCGTCCATTACATAAAGCGGCACCGGTTCCTGCACCCACGGTCCCTGTATCTCTCCGGACAGGCTGCGGGCGTAGCCGACCGCATACCCGTGGCGGCAGAAATTGCTCCACAGCATTATCAGCGTTCCGTCCTCCAGCCTGTGGGCAAAGCATCCGTCGGTGATGAATCCGGATATCCAGGTCATGCCCTTTTCCGGCATATACCCGAGTCGGTCTTCTCTCCAGGGAGCGTCGGAAGCGTGGAACAGCACCTGAGGTTCCCCCACGGCGTGTCCCAGATCGTCGGACAGCGGGATGATGCAGATCTGCCCGTCCTGGACCTGTGTCCACTCGTGGCAGAAAACCATCCAGGGCTTGCCCTCTCCGTCCACATACAGGCTTCCGTCAAGGCATTGCCATCCTTCCGGCGTGACGGGATCCGGTTCTATCGCGCGGAACGGTCCTTCCGGGGAATCCGATACCAGGCACTGGCATCTGCGGTAGGTGCCGGGCGCGCGGAAAGAAGAGATGATGTAGTACCTGCCGTTATAGACATGTCCTTCCGGAGCCCAGTAGTCCAGCTTTGCCCAGAAGCCTGTCTCGTCCGCGTCGAACACCTTGAACGGGCGCGACCAGTTGATGAGGTCCTCGCTGACTATGGCGTCGATCCTTCCCGGTGCAGGTCCGTCTCCCGGCTCATAGATATCGGCGTTGAAACGGCTGTAGATATAGTACTTTTTTGAAACGGGATCCGGCATTACGCACGGGTCCGAGATGCGTATCTCTCTTACGGATATGGGATATTCGGTCATCTTTGATCTCCTCCTGCAGGACCTTCAGAGTCTTGTCTGCCTTTATACCTATATTATCATTTTGATGATGCTCGTAACAGTGAAAATGCGCAAGGCCGGAGGATCCATGAGGATCCTCCGGCCCTTTCATTCATGCTTATCTGAACAGCAGCGGCAGGAATGCCCTCAGGCTCCTGCGGCAGACATCCAGGTCATGGTATCCCGGGAATATGTCGTGGCGTCCGCATACCAGTCCCTCCGAGACCAGTTTCTCCATAGCCTCATGGCTCTTCATGCAGCCCGCCTCGTGATCGCCATTGCTGGAATAGAAGACCTTGAGCTTCTTTCCCAGCTCAGCGGGATCGTTCAGAGCTTCCGCCTGAACGCCGATTGGCGCGTTTCCTATTCCGCCGATGATGACGCCGAGATAGGCGAATTTGTCAAGATTGTTGAGAACTACGTTCTGGGACTGAGCCGATCCCATTGAGAGTCCTGCCATGGCGCGGGATTCACGGTCGGTCCTGACGCGGTACTTGCTCTCGATCATGGGGATGCAGTCTTCCAGCAGTTCCTTTGTGAAGCCGGGGCTTCTGAGCGCCGGGGTCTCATCCTCTCTCAGAGAGAACCCGTAGTTCATTACCACCAGCATCTCTTTCGTCTCGCCCGCCGCGATCTGGTTGTCCAGGATGTAGTTCATCTTCCCCATGTCGATCCATCCGGTCTCGTCCTCGCCTGCGCCGTGCTGCAGGTAGAGCACCGGATAATCCTTCTCGGGATGATCGTCGTATCCGGCCGGGCAGTATACCCAGCAGACCTTCCAGCGTCCCGTGTGAGATGATCTGTAGTACTCCATTCGCAGGTCGCCGTGAGGCACGTCCTGCAGGAGATACCATCCGCAGTCCTCGTCAACGCACTCGAAGGCATTGGCGGGTTCTCCGGCTGAATAGACCAGAGGCATCTGGTCATGCAGCACCAGAGCTCCGTCCACGAGATACCTGTGCACATGGATGCCGGGCGTGACCTGAACCTCGACGGTCCAGTAGCCTGTCTCATCCTTCGTCATCGGATGTACTCCGGAGAAAGCTCTGTCCTCACCGCCCACCACGCTCACGCTCTTCGCGTCGGGGTTGTAGTAGGTGAGGCGCACGCGTCCGCCTCCCAGGTTCTTGCAGGGCTCCATCATCCTGAAGGTCTCTTTGAGCTTGAAGTTGAACGGACCTCCGTCCGGTTCCGGATCCACCATCTGGAAAGAAGGAGCAAAAAATGTCAGCGTTGAATTGATCGCCTGATTCTTCAGTATGTCTTTCATGATACTCTCCTCCTTATCTGAACAGTCTCTTGGCGAAATCCCTGGCGCAAAAACGCCAGGTATCCCATTCATGGAAGCCTCTGTAGCCCTGGCCATCCACATTGTAGCCGGCAGCCTTGTATTCTTCCCATCTGTAGGGCATCACATCCCCGGGGAACTCCCTGCGGGTGCCGAAGCCCTCGCGGAATCCGCCGCCGTGCCACATGAGCCTGAAGCGGCTGTTGAACAGCTCCCTGTCCTTGAATACGTCGGAGAAATCGAAGGTCCTTCCGAAGTAGTTGGCATTGGGGCTGATGGGCATGATATGGCCGCTGAAGCAGCCCAGCCATGCGAACAGTTCGGGATATCTGAACGCTGCGAGATAGGAGTGTACCACTCCGAAGGACAGCCCCGCCACAGCGCGGTGATCCCTGTCGGTGAGGGTCCTGAATCTGCTGTCGATGAACGGCACGCATTCCTGAGCCAGCACGTCGCAGTACTCTATGTTCCTGTACACTCCGTCCTCTTCCGTCGGCGCGAAGGTGTCGAAGGAGTTCATGACGACTATCATCTCTTCGCACTCCCCTGCCGCGAGCAGGTTGTCGAGGATCAGGTTCACCTTTCCCTGCCAGATCCAGCCGATCTCGTTCTCGCCGCCGCCGTGATGCAGATACCACACGGGATATCTCTTCTCAGGTTCCTTGTCGTAATTGGGGGGCAAATACACCCAGCAGTTTCTTGTCATGTTGCAGATCTCGGATCTGTAAAGCTCCATGCGGACGCTTCCGTGCGGGACGTCCTTGAGGAGGTAGAACGTGTTCTCGGGATCCGGCGTGTCGCAGTAGTTCGCGAAATGACTGGCTCCGTAGCCG
>CACYBC010000183.1 GCA_902772615.1 uncultured Ruminococcus sp. | reverse complement strand
GTCCCTTCAGGCCAGTATTTTATGACTTCAGCAAGATTGTGCCCGGCAGCTATCACATCGAACTTCGGAACCTCATGAGTGATATTGAAGACTCTGACGTTCCGGTCTACGAGTTTGCATACTCCTGCCATGGCTCCTGAGCCACCGCTTCCGAAATCGGTCTGGATGACGACATATCCCATTGCAGTTACTCCTTTCCGATCACAATGGTGAGCTGAGCGGCGGGATCTATCCCATATCTCTCCGCAAAGCTGCCCAGGTTGATCCCGATGCCTACGACACCGTCGCTGCTGTTGTAGACGACTTCCTTGCCTTGAGGGACCCATCCGAAGGATGCCCGATATGGAACAAAGGAGTCGTATACGATGCCTTTTTCAGAGGATATGACTACGTGTACGTCGGTGCCCGGCAGCAGACCGGCTGATTCCGCGGCAGGGATCGGTATACTGGTCTCCAGGTTTCCGAATGTTCTCATCATTCCGGTGACAGTACCTTCCGCCTTTCCTTCCGACACCGAATAACCGGCTTCCTTATACCTTACTATCTCATCGACAGGATACTCCGGGCCGACTCCTTCAAAATCGATGATCCCGGATGCAAGCCTGGCCGCGCAGTACGCGAACAGATCGCGACCGTGGAAGATGCTCACCTTCTCGGTGCCTTTGAGCCTGTTGACCGTCTCATCTATCGTACGTACGGCCTTTACTCCCGGACTGTCCAGCAGCAGCGACAATGATCCGTTGTCGGGGGTGACTACATAACTGCCGTTGTTGAGCAGAGCGACGCTGGCTCTCCTCGATGTGCCGACTCCCGGATCGATCACTGAAACGAACACGGTCCCTTCCGGCCAGAATGGGACGATGTTGTACAGACTTCTCGCGGCAGCTCTTATATTGAATCTTTCGATGCTGTGACTGATCTCGTACACTTCAAGTTCGGGATCGACCATGAGACAGGTCCCGTGGACGGTGCTTCCGCCTCCGACTCCGAAATCGGTCTGTATCGCAATAATCGGCTTCATGGGCATCATCCTTTCGGTACAGGTGAGATCCTGACCTTGTAGACCGAGAGGTCGTAGGCCTTGAGGAGCTCGGGAAGCTCTGTCTCACAGAAACTTCCCTGATTTATGGAGATCTCCACGTAATCGTTGCTGGATTCATTCAGTATCGGTTCACCGGGGGCGACCCAGCCGAATGACTTGTGAAACATCATCTGCTTGTCATAAAGGATATCGTCTTCTTTGGATATCTCAACTCTGCACATGTCACCCAGCCCGATGCCGATTTCCTTGATCATCTCGTTCGGGATTGAGATGCTGACGTTGCCGAAATGATCGTGGGCTCCGGTGATCTCGCCGCAGGCACATCCGTCCGCTATCTCAGACTTTGGCATCTCGAATCTGACAAGATCCTCCCTGGGATACTCCGGACCGACCTGTTCCCATGAGATGATCCCGGAGGCCAGTCTTGCCGCGGTATAGGCATAGACATCACGTCCGTGGAAAGTATGGTGTTCGTCTGAACCCGGTATCCTGTTGACAGCTTCGTCGATCTCTCTGACGGAACCGATCCTGTCATACAGCAGACTCAGAGTGCCGTTGTCAGGAGTTACCACATAGCTGCCGTTATCCATAAGCGCAACGCAGCTCTTCCTGTTGGTTCCGACGCCCGGATCCACCACTGATACGAATATCGTTCCGTCCGGCCAGTACTGGAAAGTAGAGGCAAGGATCGATCCGGCCTGTCTGATGTCATATTCCCTGACCTCGTGGCACAGATCATAGACTCTTATCTCGGGATCGGTCTTTGCTATCACTGCGGTCATGGAGGCCGGCAATCCGGTGGAAAGACCGAAATCCGACTGAAGAACTATACAGGGTTTCATTTTGTTTCTCCGATCTTTTCTATAACGACCTTGAACTCGCCCGGATCCCTGACGTCAAGGATCTGGGGCAGACAGGTGTCAATAAAGCTTCTCATGTTGAGACCTATATCCATATAGCCCGAGCTTCCGTTGAATACGACCGGTTCTCCCACAGGGACATATCCGAATGAGGGCTGGTAGGTCATCTCTTCGCGGTATACGGTATTTACGCCGTATGTGAACGTGACTCTGACGCGGTCTCCGGTGACTATGCCTGTGTTTTCAAACTCATCTGTTCCGATGGAGAAGGTGATATTTCCGAAGGTCTTAAGAAGCATGCTCACCTCGCCTTCGGCATAGCCGTCTCTGATCACGGCCTTCGGGATGGAGAACACGACCGTCTCGTCTCTGCCCGCAGGCTTTCCAATGCTGCTGAAGGGTTTTCCCGCAGCCAGTTCCGCGGCGCATCTGACGAGCACGAACTCATCGTTTCCGTACAGATCCGGATCGATGAGAACAGCGTCGGAAAAGCCGATGCTGTCGATGCACATGGTCGCAGTGCCGTTGTTGGGACTGAGTATGATGCTTCCGGAAGAGAGCCTGACAGCTATCGGTTCTCCTTCTCCGACCAGGGAGACGAAAACAGTGCCTTTGGGCCAGAAGGGGACAGATGTGAAGAGAAAAGCGGAGACCTGCCTGACATTGCCGCATTCAAAGGCCTGTGATGCATCTACTGCATCGGTGCCGGGAGAAATGGTCTCCACGATACCGGCGGTTTTAGCATACAGAGTGCTTGAGGTGCCGCTGTCGGAATGAATTACTACAGATGGTCCAGTCATATGCTTATACCTTTTTAATGATCATTTTCCATTTCGGTCCGAATCCGATGCCGTATTCCTTTGTGGCGTTGCCCTGATTGATGGCCATCATAGCCGTACGCATCTCGGAACTGAATATCAGGGGTGTTCCGATGGGAACGCACCCGAAAGTCTTCTCAAGCGGCATGGATGTGTCGAGAACGGTATTGCCGTCGTTAAGTACGATGACTCTGACAGTGTCCCCGTATTCCATCCCGCTCTCGGAAAGCCACTGGAAGGGGATGTTCGTCCCGACGAGGCCGAAATGATCGCCGGCTTCATTTATCATTCCGGATACTTCTCCGGCCGTCTTTTCCGGCTTTATGTATTCGGCTTCGACGATCTCTTCCACGGGATACTCGGGTCCGACGCCTTCAAAGTCGATTATTCCGGCGGCAAGTCTGGCACCGCAATAGGCATAGACGTCTCTTCCGTGAAAGATGTGTACATCTTCGGAGCCCTTGAGCCTGTTGACGCTCTCGTCTATCTGACGGACCGCTGTGATGCCGAAACGTTCCTTGACGTAGGTGAGCGTCCCGTTGTCCGGCGTGACGATATAGCTGCCGTTGGAGAGTCTGGCGACGCAGCTGCGTCTTGCCGTTCCGACTCCCGGATCCACCACCGAAACGAAGACTGTGCCTTCGGGCCAGTATGGAAGCAGATACATCAGAGATTCGGAAGCATCGAGGACATTGAACTGAGCAACATCATTGTTGCCGTCATCCACCCTGATTTCGGGGTCTACCACGGCGGCTACTCCGTGCATGGCGCTGACAGAGGCAGAACCGGTGCCGAAGTCTGTCTGTATAATGAGATGAGCCATATATGTTCTTATTCTCCTTTAAGCCTTTTTATCCATTTGATGATGAACAGCGTGTCGATGGCGTTCGTCTGCTGGATCTCTTCGCGTGGGACCCAGGGACACCAGTAGTCCACCGGATAAGGATCTATTATCCTGTAGCGGATGATGTAATAGAGGGTCAGAGCCAGCAGTAAGACGGTGAGTGCGCGTATAACCGGATCCCACCTGGTCTTCTCGTGCTCCGCATACCATGTGCGCTTTTTATGTTTTCCGTAGCCCCTGAGGTCCATCGCGTTCGCGATGTTGCCGACTTTTCCGAAGGCGGTGAATATCAGAGGAACAAGGATAAGAACAGTGTTTTTGAGCCTTTTGCCGACGCTGGCCTTCTTCGACAGTTCCACGCCCCTCATCATCATGCTGTTGCGTATATTGATGAAGTCGTTTGCTATGTCGGGGATAGTTCTGTATGCCAGTGAGACTATCGTGCATATCTTATAGTTCAGCCCGCATTTGTTAAGCCCCGAAGCAAATTCGGAGGGAGTGGTGGCGAGGGCGAAGGCTATGACGGACGCAAATGAAGCAGTCCTCTTGATGAAGAAAACGAAAATGTACCAGAGGAATTCCTTTGAAAGATAGAGTTTGTCGCTTATGCGCCAGATGACGTGCTCGGCGCCGACATTCGTCAGACCGACTCCCGGGGACACAAAGAACAGCATGATGTTGCCTACCAGGGTAACTGTGACGAAAGTTATGGCAAACATCACCACTATAGGCTTGTAGTCCGGCTTCATGGAGACTATCTCTATCACATTAATGATGAGCAGAGGCACCAGCAGCCTTATGTCAAAAGTGGAGATTATTGCTGCACTCATTACGGCAAACAGGAAGACTTTGGTGAATCCCGTGAGCTTGTGCATCATAGTAGGACCGGGAGTATAGTTGATGATCAGTTTGTTATTCAAGCGATTCAACCTCCCTTTCGTATTCTATGAAGTGCCTTATGGTTGACTCCGGATCGAGGCCAAGCTTGACTGCCAGAGTATACAGGGAGGTCTGCTTCAGACTGGCGCGGGATATCACATCCGGATCTGCGAGCACCGAGAACACCCTGTCAGACGCGATCAGTTCTCCGTCCGAGAAGACGATGGCTCTGTCGGTATTCTCTATCGCCAGATGCATGTCATGCGTTATGAAGAGTATCGTCTTCCCGTATTCTCTGTTGAGAGTGTTGACGAATTTCATGATCTCGGTATAACTGTGGTAATCCTGTCCGGCTGTCGGTTCGTCCAGGACGAAGATATCGGGCTCAATGGCCATCATGGAGGCAACGGTAACACGCTTTTTCTGACCGTAACTGATGGAATCGACCGGCCAGTTTCGCATCCTGTAAAGCCCGCAGGTCTCCAGAGCGGTATTGATCCTGCGCTCTGCTTCATCCTGCGGGATACTTCTTATTTCCAGAGCCAGGCCTACCTCATCCTTTATGATATCTTTTACGATCATGGTGTTGGGATCCTGCATAACATATCCGACCTTTTCTCCTATCTCCTTGACAGACAGGGTCGAAGTGTCGGTGCCTTCCAGCATTATGGTGCCGGCGTCGGGGCGGATTATGCCGCACAGAAGTTTAGCGGCGGTGGATTTCCCCGCGCCGTTTCTGCCTATGATAGCTATCCTTTCTCCGCGCCTTATCTCAAAACTTATGTCGCGGAGTACTTTTTTTCTGCTGTCGTATGAGTATGAAACATCACTGAAAGTCACGACAGGCTCATTTGTGTTCTCCTTAACGGCTTCTCTTTCTTCCGTGAAGAATGCCTTGAGTCTTTCTTTGTTATCGGAGGATAACTCCAGAGCATCAAGATCGCAGAGATTATTGTCATCAAGAGAACAACCTGCGTATTTCATTGCGGTGAGATAAAGAGGCTCTCTGATCCCGTACTCACTGAGCAGGGAGGAGCGGAGCAGGTCGTCAGGCGACATATCGGCTACTATGCGCCCTGCCGACATGAGGATGATTCTGTCTACATGCCGGTGCAGGACATCTTCCAGCCGGTGCTCTATGATGATGACGGTCTTTCCCGTTTCCTTCGATATATCGTCTATGAGCTCGACTGCCGTCATGCCCATCTGGGGATCCAGTGAAGCCAGAGGCTCATCGAAGATAAGGATCTCCACGTCATTCCCGAAGACGCCCGCGATGGCGACTTTCTGCTTCTGACCGCCAGACAGGTTAAATGGGACATGGCCGATGAAGTCCTGCATGCCTACCATGGAGGCATTCTTCTCGATCACAGGGAGCATCTCAGCTCTCGGGACCATGTCATTCTCCATAGAGAAGGCGATGTCCTCGCCTACCGAGAGGCCGACGAACTGGGCGTCGGTGTCCTGAAGAACAGTGCCGACACTGTCTGAAAGCCTGAATATCGACGCAGAGGATGTTTCTGTCCCGTTTACGGTACATGTCCCGGTGATCTCGCCTTCATAGGAGAATGGAATGAGTCCGTTGATGCAGTTGCACAAAGTGGTTTTTCCGCTTCCGGACGCTCCGAGGATCAGTATCTTCTCTCCCGGATAGATATCAAGATCTATATCAAACAGTGTAGGGTTCTTCTGCTGTTTGTATCTGAAACCGAAGTTCTTAAAGCTGATGATCGGTTCTTTCACGTCTTTACTCCTGTAAGAAACTGTCAAAAAAACTAATGCCTCCGCTCAATCTGTATGCGCGGAGGCTGTATGCAAGCCGGTAGCTATGGCTGCCGGCTTGCGGTTCGCTTTGATTCAGATCATTCTTCCTCGAGATTTGTGCGGGCAGCGGTCCTCTTGGAGAGCAGATAGAGGACGGGAAGTCCTACGACTACTTCAACGAGGATGTTGCTGAGGCTTCCGTAAATCGCCTGGATGAATGTTACATTCAGCTCACTTCCATAGAATACAGCAGTGAGTATAGGTGTGACGACACCGAATGCCAGGCCGTTTCCGAGAACACAGAGAACGATATAAATGACAACGTTCTTGGTGGAGAATCTGTTCATCAGCATATAAGCGCCAAGGCCTACGAAGCAGGCAGCGCAGAGGTTGCCGATCGACCAGTCGAACCAGAGGCCCCATCCGCCAATCAGGTCAGCGATGACATTGCCTACGCCTGCAGCGACTGCAGCCGGGAGAGCACCGTACATTGCACCGACTACCACGGGAACGATCATGGCTGTGGTGAGAGATGTATTAGTGAACACCGGGATTCCGCCGTAGTTCATAAGTACTCCGAAAAGGGCAGCTCCGATAGCAACTGCGACGATGGTCTTTGTATTCCATACGCCGACCAGGCTCTTTCCTACATTTTTGTTTGACATTATTGACTCCTCCTACATGAAAGCTGAATTGATCAGCTGTTAACGAATACTATTTTACTACTTAATGACTTTATCTGAATAGCGGTAGATTCAACAATAATAGCTCCTGCAGCAGAACGTCTTTATTGCGATTTTACCTTTAAAACAGGCAGTTTGCGGGATCATGCAGCGTTCATGATGTTGCGGAGCCGCCTTCCGTGCCCTCAGCGTGAGGTCTTCCGGGTTTAGTTCTGAATGCCGGAGGATCCAGAGAGATCGAAGATGCGGGACATACATCCCTGCATCTGCCGCACAGGATGCATTCGGCTCCGCTGATCTGATGCACGGGATCGATTGACATGGGACAGACTTCCCGGCATTTTCCGCAGGAGATGCAGGACTCTGTGTTCACGGACATCCGCACAAGACTGAACCTGTTGAAAAGAGAATAAAATGCGCCGAGAGGGCACATGTATCTGCAGAAGAAACGCGGTATGAAAACCGCAGCGGTGAGTATCGCTGCAAGCAGCAGGACTTTCCACCAGAACAGAGGACCAATGAGAGACCTGAGATCCTTATTGAACAGGACAAGAGGGATGCCTCCTTCCAGAGTACCTGCCGGACATATGAACTTGCAGAACCACGGAAGAGAGCTTCCGCTGTCATCCCTGATAAAGGCGGGAAGAGCGATGACGAAGACTGCCAGCAATATGTATTTTACATATCGCAGATGTCTGTCAGCCTTTTCGGGCAGCGAGACTTTTTTAACGGGGATCCTTGAGAGGAGATCCTGGATCAGCCCGAACGGGCATAACAGACCGCAGATCAGTCTTCCAAGAAGGACTCCGAAGAGCATCAGGGAACCCAGTACATAGAACGGGAATCTTCCGCCTGCTGATCCGAGAACGGCTTGGAGCGATCCGATCGGACATGAGCCAAGGGCAGCCGGGCATGAATAGCAGTTGAGTACAGGAACGCAGAAAGACTTCGTCTTTCCGGTAAATATCCTCACGTTCTTAAGACCGGATAAAAAACCGTTGAAGAGAACTGCAGAGCAGAGCTGTATAACTGTCCGTACCTTCTGCCGAGATACGGAAGATCTCACCCTATCCCTATGCATTCCAGACATATCCTTACCGCCTTGTTCAGAACTGTAATGTATTCTTTGTTGAGCAGACCAATGATGATGAGAACCGCTGCCAGGATCAGGAAAAAGATCCTCAGCGCAGCAATCCTCCTGTCTTCTTTCGTCTTATTCTCATTCATTAGGAACGGCCTCCTCTACGCCGGGCAGAGATATCCGCTGCAGTCCTGATGCTTCAAGAACTCTGTTGAGGGCTGCAAGATAGTTTCCGGAGAGGTTATCCCGCGGTGAACCGACCAGTGATCCGGCTATCTGACCTTTGCTGTCTACGAATACCGTTGTGGGAACATACAGCGCCGATGCGACAAGATTGCCTATGTCTCCGGATCCTGAGATGACCGTGATACCTTTATAGCCTGCTTTCTTCAGGATCGATTCCATATTGTCCGTATCTTCATAACCGTCCACGCATATCGTCACGAAACCTATGCTCTCCGGGAGCAGCTGTGCGAATTCCGAGAGTTCCGGCATCTCTCTCAGACAGGGACCGCACCAGGTGGCCCAGATGTTGATCAGGGTCATATCCCGGGAGGCCAGATCATCCGCAGAAAAAGAACCTTCGTCATCTGTGATCGCGGTAAAGGTCTCAAGAGAGGGAAACCCTCCGTACCCGTTTCCGCTGTAACGGTAGTCCTGATCGCTGATGAATCCAACGACCTCATCCTGAACCTCTGATCCTTTGTTTCCGCAGGAACAAAGAGACAGAGCTGTAATCACGGCAAGCAGTATGTAAATGATCCTCTTCTGTGTCACTTTCAAGCTCCTCATAAACACATCTTATAAATACATTATATTGCAAACAGGAAACGCTGCGGTACTGAAAAGAATGTGCGGCATGCTACAATTAAAGCTGAGAGATAAATGGAGGTGTGCGCATGCCGAAAAGCAGGAAGATGCAGTATCTGGCTGTCACAGCAGTGGCTGTGGTTATTGCTGCGGCCTTTTTTCTTCCTGGGTACATTGAAAGATCGAGGGATCGCGAGGAAGCGATGGCAGATATCTTCAGCCGGGATTCACTGTCTGTCGGAAATGAAAGACTGAGACTGACAAGAGCCAAGATCAAGGCGGGGTGGAGAAGGTACTTCTACTCCGAGGAAAACACGGGAAACATCAGGATAACGGACATGAGCCAGACTGTTATCGTTCCGGACGGATATGTGAGTGAAACTAATATCACAGTCTATTCAGGAGAAGAGATCGTTTTTTCCGGAACGGCAGTACAGTTTCCGGACTTTTTCCCTGAGAACGGTCAATACCGGCTGGAAGCAGTATGCAGTATAGACGGTACAGTTGTCACTCCGCAGGGCGAAGAACTGAAAGTGTCCGGAGAGGAACGCTTTGCGGCACGGCTGGAGTATGCGGTGCCCATGAAGATATCTTTTGCGACTGATCACATAAAGCAGGGCAGCGTCATACCCGTTACCGGTTCCGGTGTCAGAGGAGAAGTATCCATATCTGCAGGGGACCTTGCGGCACCGTTTCCGCTGGTGACTGATGAACGCGGTTACGCCAGGGGATTGTTCAGTATAAGTTACAGCACCGCACCTGGATCGTACACGGGAATCATCAGCTCGGAAGAGGGGACCAGCGAGTTCTGCTTCACAGTAGAAGAAGAACAGTATCCCGAGCAGCATCTGATCATCCCGGTCGAAACAGTGAGCTCCACTGTCGGGAACAGCGACAACAGGAACGAATACAACTCAATGATGAGGAAGACCTATGAATCGTGGTATCCCGAAAGGTTTTATGATGACTGCTTTACCCAGCCCGTAGGAGGAACGGTCACTACCAAGTTTGGACTCTTCCGCTACACCAATGACGATCCGGTGCCCACAAGGCACGTAGGCATAGATATTGCAAACGCAGAGGGGACGCCGGTCTTGGCAGCGGCATCGGGATATGTGATAGTGGCCGGCTATAACGGCGTATCCGGATACACTGTGGTCATGGACCACGGCCTGGGAGTGAGGACTTACTATTTCCACATGTCAAAGCTGAGTGTTGCACAGGGAGACTTCGCAGAGGAAGGAAGCGAGATAGGGCAGGTCGGATCTACCGGATATGCCACGGGGCCGCATCTGCACTTCAATGTAATGGTGCACGACAACAGCATCGATCCGTGGGCGACTTTCACGGGGACCAGCGGGATATTCGATCTGGAATAGAGCTCTCAGAATATAAACAAAGAAATGACTTTCCGGTAAAGGAAAGTCATTTCTTTGTTTATTCCTTATGGACTACTCTATTATGCCCTTGTCCCTGAGCTGTTCAAATGTGACCCGGGTGCGGAATCTGACAAGATCAGAATCGCCTTTGCCGTATGCTCCGATCCTGTCTTCATTCAGATAGTGTATGTAGTGGTCTTCTGCCGTGGCGCTCTTCCATTCGGGCATTGGAGTCCCGTCGGCGTCAAGGCCGTTCGGGTTTCCGGTCCGCGCAAAGTTGGTCCAGTAGTTGCAGACGATCCTGGCAAGATCATAGTGTTTGCCTTTGAAAGGCCTCCAGCATTTTGCAAGGGTCTCGAACACGAACCACAGCTCAGAAGAGTGGAAGGATCCCGGACGGTCCCATCCCGGCATGGAAGCATCGAAGACATACATCCAGTTGTCCTTTTTTCCGGCCCGGATGCGCTGCTCCAGAAACAGATAGTTGTTCATGAAGCGGCCGCGGAAGGAGTCGTCCGTGTGGGAGAGCATGTCTACTTCCGCATCGTCCCTGCATCCGCAGAGAGCGAGGTACTCATCGATGTACTTTTCTCCGTATCGGAACATCCCGTATTCCCTGAGCTCTTTCAGATTTCTGGGCGGTGCATAACCCGGAGCAGGAATATCTCCTTCGGAACCGGTGCAGCCGAACAGGTAACTGATGTCCGGATAGTTCCCTCTGGCCATTGTGTTGGAAGGATCTTCCGGCAGGAACACTCCGTCGATGACAGGCTCGAATCGGTTCTTCCTGACATATTCCATACCGATCCTGTTCAGCTCCTCGGCATCCATCGCGCGGGCTGCAGCCAGGTCACTGATCCCGTATGTGCTGAAGAAATCCTCACCGTTGCTCAGAGCTTTTTCGAGAGGTATGCAGCCGCCTCCCTGGCCGTATGTGCGAAGACCGCCGCCGCTC
>CACYBC010000182.1 GCA_902772615.1 uncultured Ruminococcus sp. | reverse complement strand
CAGTTCCAGGCCGTATGCGTCCGCATTCTGTCTCAGCGCCAGTTCATCCGATGTTCCCCACTCGCCGAACAGGTGATCATCCCCGCACCACTGCAGGAAACGGGGCAGTACAGTACGCAGGGTGTCCTTCATGCGGATCTCTTCCTGCGATATCCGTGTAAGCTTTTTTACAGCGGCAGTGAGGACCGGAAGCAGCTCCGGACGCACCAGTTCACGGAATCTGTCCGTGACCCTGTACGAACCGTCGACCTTCACCGCTCCGATCTCTATTATGTCCCCCGCAAAATAGTCCGGATCGTCCTCCGGCAGCGGAACAGCGGGCTGGTTCCATTCAAGATCGATAATTATCACGTTTACCTCTGATAAGCCGTTATTTCGCTTTTTATTATACCTGAAAGGCCCTATTTCGCCACTTTTTTTGTTTTTCCGCACGGTGCGCTGTGCTATACTTTCATCACAAAGGTGATCAGTCACTGATGGCAATCAAACAGACAGGAGATATAAAAAATGGCAAGAAGAAAAAAAAGAGGCCTGGGCGGACTGCTCGGTAAACTCGCGGTGGCTGTCGGACTTGCTGCCGTAGTATCGAATCTTGAGAAGGAAGCCAAGGAAGAAGGCAGAGATATCACCGATGTCGCCGCCGACAAGGTCAACAATTTCGTGAACAACGTCAAGTCAGGCGAGCTACAGAAGAACGTCCTCGAAAAGGCTGACAAACTGGTCAACGGAGCCAAGGAGACCATAAACAACACCGTCGAATCGGTTAAATCCGGAGAGATCAGGGATAAGGCCACCGAGATGGCGGACAATCTCAGAGACGGCGTTGTCGACATCTTTGACGGCAAGGGCACGAACGATGAAGAGGAAGCCCCTGTTCCGGAAGCTACAGACGACACCGACGAAGAATAAAGCTCTGAATACGGACAGAGGCACTTTCCGTGCCTCTGTCCATGATTAATATTTTACCGGTCCGCCGGACCGGTTCAACTGACAGGAGATTTGACATGAGATACAACATTACAGGCGAGCCCATGCCCGTCGTGATCTGCCACCTGGACAAGGACGAATCCATGATCACCGAGAGCGGAGCCATGGTCTGGATGTCACCGAACATGCAGATGGAGACCGTTGGCGGAGGAATAGGAAAGGTATTCGGAAGGATGTTCTCCGGAGAGCGTCTTTTCCAGAACATCTATACCGCAAGAGGCGGTGAGGGCCTTATCGCATTCGCCAACAGTTTCCCCGGCACCATCCGTGCTGTTCAGGTAACACCCGACAAGCCCATAATCTGCCAGAAATCCGCCTTCCTCGCTTCCACACAGGGAGTCGAACTGTCCGTATTCTTCCAGAAGCGCTTCGGTGCCGGACTGTTCGGCGGAGAAGGCTTCATCATGCAGAAGGTATCCGGAAACGGACTCGTATTCTTGGAGCTTGACGGATCCACAGTCGAATATGAGCTCGGCGCGGGCCAGCAGATCGTGGTTGACACCGGAAACCTCGCCCTCATGGATGCCACATGCAGTGTGGAAGTAGAGACAGTCAAAGGCGTAAAGAACGTCCTGTTCGGCGGAGAAGGCCTTTTCAACACCATAGTTACCGGTCCCGGAAAAGTGACGCTGCAGACCATGCCGCTGTCGTCCTTTGCCGCATCCCTGGCGCCTTACTTCCCCTCTTCATCATCCTGATCAGAGAGGTTCCCATACAGATGAATCTATCAGATTACCTGGTCCTCACTGACATGGACAATACACTTCTGAGGGTCCCTTACGCGATCCCGGAAGTCAACATAGAGAAGATCAACGAGTTCGGCCGTCTCGGCGGGCATATCGCCTGCTGTACCGGCAGAAGTGTGAACGCTGTGAAACATTTCACCGACGTCATGCGCTTCTCTGCTCCTGGCATCACCTGTGCCGGTGCGGTCATCTACGACTTCAACGAGAACAAGCCCGTCTTTCAGATGACCGTGACCGACAATATCTTCCCTCTGGTAAATCAGATCATGAAGGATTTCCCGGAAGTGGGCGTCGAGTTTCACAACTGCGACGGCATATTCTGCCCCAGAGTCAATGATCTCGTAAAGAGCCACTGCAGGGACGAGTTCATCACATACCGTGAAGTTCCTTTTGAAAGCCTGCAGGGAATGATCTTCAACAAGGTGCTGCTCGCGGCTCCCGAGGAGACGGTGCTCCGCCTCATCGAATACACCGACGCCCGCAAGGGTACGGATCCTATGTACGAAGACTTTGATTTCGCCCACTCCAGCACCATTTACTACGAGATCCTGCCTAAGGGCGTCAGCAAGGGATTTGCCGTAAAGAAGCTGGCGGAGATCATGGGCATAGACGGCAGCAACGTCATATCGATCGGTGACTTCTACAACGACATCGACATGTTCAAGGCTTCCGGGCATACCGTCGCGGTGGCTGATGCCATCGATGACATAAAGGAATTCACCGACATGACGACCAAGAGGCCCTGCATGGAAGGCGCCGTTGCCGAGCTTCTCGATCTCGTTATGGAATACTGCAAAAAAGGGATCCCTTTCGGGGATCCACTCAATAAAGGAGAGAACTGAAATGGCAGACGACCGTGAAAATGATGTCATAACACTGGAATTTGAGGACGGCGGAGCAGTGGAATGCACCGTCCTGGGCGTCTTCGAGGTAAAAGGAACGGAGTACGTGGCATTCTTCGACGAGAAGGGGCAGGAGATCTACTTCTACCGCTATCTGCAGTCGGATGAGGATCATTATGATATCGCTGACATAGAGACCGACGAGGAATTCAACGAGGTCTCCGCGGCATTCGATGAGATCACAGCCGAGGAAGAATAACGCTTCATAAAAGCAGGGACGGCATGGATGACCATGCCGTCCTTTTCCGTATCTGAATGTTATCTCAGTCTTTCTTCTCCCAGCCGAATCCAGTCTTCCTCGGTGCATCATCCGGCAGAGTGTAAAGGTAATCAGCCCATTCTCCCTTAGCTCCGACGGTATAGCAGACTATTCCCTCCGGCTCCATGCCGAAAAAGCATCCCACGTCGTGCATCTGATAGAAATCCATGAGGAAGAATCCCTGAGCTCCGGACTGTCTCCACTCAAGGAACGAGAATATATAGACACCATCCCTCACCTTGACGTAATCCGCGGGGTTGGACGCCGCCCAATCCGGATTTCTGACGCCTGTGACGGAATAGAAGAAAGGCGTGATGTACATGTGCTTGATCCTGGGGCCGCTGTCTTTATATGTCCAGTAGATAGCCCTGCCGACCATATCGGTCGTGAAATCATGGCGGTATCCCGGATCCTCATATCCGCAGTTGGTGATGAATCCGAAGTGGAAGGTCCTCATGACATCTCTGGGCTCTATCGGGTGATTCATCGTAGCCACATTGAGGGTCACCAGACCGTTGTCAAGGTCAATGACCACCTGATGCGCTTCCGGAGGTCTGGAATCCACAACATAATGATTCACGAAATAGAGGTTGGATGTTATGGTATGCACATCACACAGATCTGTGTGCTCCTCTTCTCCGAAACTCCATTTCAGTTCGTTAACACCAGTGAACTCATATACCGCTTTGAGTCCGTCCGTAAATTCCATCTCAAAACGGCGTCCGACCAGATCCCCGCTGAATGCGGGCATGTACGGTCCCTCTCCCCACTCACCGTGTCTGTACCTCTCCGGGGGAGTAGCTTTGGCCATTCTCTGTACATCTTCCTGAGTGAAATGGCTCCAGCGTCTCTGCGCTCTGTCTTTGTCCGGCATATCTTTCCCTCCTGTATCATATTATTCTGCACTCAGCATCCATGAACTAATAATACCAGAAAAAAGCATCTATCTCCACGGAAAGACAGTCTCCGCCACTTCTGTAGTTTTTCTGATATTTTACGGTGCGGTTCATCGGTTTTGCCGATATATCTATTGAAATCATCCATCAATATAGATATTATTCTGTATATGTATCCTTTCGGATGCATATATTGTAATTCCCTTTTATGTGAGCCACGCGCCTCCGGAAAAGGAAGTGCGTATCAATACAGTCCTGGCTCAGGACGAGCCGGATCACGATCGATCTAGAAAGGTCTGTTCCGCCCCTAAATGCACTGCAGGTAAGCGGTCCAGATCCGGAAGCGTCAATCCGGCGGCGATAAGCGGCCGCCCGTTGCGCGCCTTTTGGGGCTGATCCAAATCCGATCCGGAAGCAAAGGTCTTGCCGTATCGCGCATATGCGCGGTGCGGAATGCCAGGATAACGGCACTTACGCCTTTTCTGGCATCTCCAGAAAGGAGGCACCCTCTGTCTCCGATCTGACATGCAGGAGCGGAACACAGCGTATGTAACTGTGCCGGATTGCATATTCGTGAGGTAATTCGCGGAGATGTTTCGGAAAGAATCAGTTGCTTACACAAAACTGCGTATCAGCCACTGCACCGGGCTGCTGGCGAAAGCCGCAGCCGTCATCCCCGTTTCGGGGTTGGACAAAACCTTTTTCTGCAGAACAGCCTTCACATCTGTGCAGGCTGTTTTGTCTTTCATGATATTTTAGTCTTTTGGTATGGTACAATTTACTCAACAAATCTCAGGAGGATCACCCAATGCTCAAATCCTTTGTCTTTGACAGATCCGAGAATATCGTCCCCACCACCGCCGGGAAGGTTCGCGGGATGAAATACGACAACATGTATGTGTTCAAGGGCATCCCCTACGCTGAGGCCGAGAGGTTCCATGCCCCTCATCCGCCAACGAAATGGGAAAACGTGCATGACTGCTCGATCTACGGCTGCGTCAGCCCGCTTCTTCATTTCAATCCCCCTGCGGGAGACCATCTCCTTATCCCCCACCAGTACTGGGTGCAGGGTGAGAACTGCCAGAACCTCAACATCTGGACGGAATCGATCAACAGCGATGTGAGAAAGCCGGTCCTGGTATGGATCCATGGCGGCGGTTTCAGCGACGGTTCCTCCATAGAAGCCCCGTTCTACAACGGTTTCAATTTTGCCAGGCACAACGGCTGCGTGTTCGTATCCATAAACCACAGGCTCAATATATTCGGATATCTGGATGTGTCTTCCTACGGCGAGGAGTACTACAACTCCGGAAACAACGGACAGCTGGACATCATCGAATCTCTCAAATGGGTCCGCGACAATATTGCGAATTTCGGCGGGGATCCCGGCAACGTCACAATCATGGGCCAGTCCGGAGGCGGCGGAAAGGTATCCACACTGCTCTCAATGCCTGCAGCTGATGGCCTCTATCACAAAGCTGTCATCATGAGCGGCATCCTCTCCCTGCATGACGCTGAGGTCCTGGAAGAGCCCAGAGAGTGCGTACAGGCCATGATGGAGTATCTGCACTGCGAGACCATCAAGGATCTTGAGAAGGTCCCGTTCACTGCACTGGCATATGCATACCGTCAGGTCGCGCCTGCGCTTGCAAGACAGGGAAAGAGCACCGGATGCATGCCCTACCGCAACGGCGAGTTCACAGGCAACCCCTTCCATGTGGGGTTCAGAAAAGAGACCATCGACATTCCTCTCGTCATAGGCACTACATTCGGAGAAGGCAACTCCTTTGCCAACAAGGGCATCAGAAGAGATACCATCACGGAAGAGGAAGGAAGGCAGATCATAGTCGACAAACTCGGAGAAGAGGATGCCGACAGGCTGATCTCCCTGTTCAAGGAAGCCTGGCCGAGCCGCAATCCGGTCGATCTGCTGTTCTGTGACAGCACGTTCCGCGAACCTACTTCCCGTTACGCAAGGCAGAGAGCAATGGACGGCGGAAAGGTCTGGGTATATATGTATGCTCTCGATTCATCCATTGACGGCGGCCGCACGCCGTGGCACAGTTCCGATATACCGCTCATCTTTGACAACGCGGATACCGCTCCTGCGGTCATCAATACGGAATACACCGAGAAGGCTCAGGAGATCATGGTCTCGTCCCTCGGTCATTTCCTTCACACCGGCGATCCCTGCACCGATCCTAAACACGGCTGGAAGCCTGTCACGGCGGACTGCGAGTACACCATGATCATGGAAGAGAGACCGCGTCTGGGGATCAACTTCGACAGAGAACTCCAGAAGGAACTCATAAAGGACGCCGAGAGGCTGGGCAAGGGCGGCGGATTCAGCTTCGCGACCGATATCTGAACAATGTACCGCAAAACAGCGGAGAGCCTATGCTCCCGCTGTTTTTTGCGTGTGAACATTGCCGTGTTCCTATGATTCACAAACAGTATTTGGTATCATACAGATATGGAAGAAATGGTCATCAGGATCGCGGAAGCGGTCAAAAAAGCAGGCGGAAACACATATCTCGTGGGCGGATGTGTCAGGGACGGCGTCATGGGCCGTCCGGTGAATGATCTGGACATCGAGGTTCACGGGATCCAAAGGGATAAACTGTATGAACTGCTGTCATCATTAGGCAGTCCCATCACTTACGGTGCCAGTTTCGGAATAATCAGTTTCCCGGACCTGGACCTTGACATAGCTCTTCCGCGGAAGGAAAAAGTCACCTCGGAAGGAGGTCACCGCGGATTCGATATAGAGATCGATCCGTTTATAGGGACAAAGAATGCCGCCAGACGCCGTGACTTCACGGTAAACGCTCTTATGCAGGATGTGCTGACCGGCGAGATAACGGACCATTTCGGCGGGCTGACCGATATAGAGAACAGAGTGCTGCGTCATGTTGACGACAGCTCATTCCCCGAAGACCCCCTGAGGGTCTACAGGGCCGCACAGTTCGCATCGCGTCTCGGATTCACGGTCGCTCCGGAAACGGTGGAACTGTGCCGCGGAATAGACACCACCACTCTCACTGCGGAGAGAGTGGAAGCGGAACTCCGGAAAGCTCTGCTGGATGGGGTCTCCCCCTCCGTGTTCTTCACCGTACTGGAGCAGATGGACCAGTTGAAGACATGGTTCATTGAGATAGACCGCATGAGAGCAATAGAACAGGATCCGGTATTTCATCCGGAAGGCAGTGTGTTCATACACTCGATGCAGGTCCTTGACAGAGCAGCGGCCTACCGCGGTGTGGTCAGCGATCCTTATGCGTTCATGCTGCTGGCGCTGCTCCACGACATCGGAAAGATAGAAGCCACCGAAGTGATCGGCGGCAGGATCCATGCATACGGTCATGAGGTCCTGGGCCTCCTCCTTCTCGATGAGTTCCTTGAAAGACTCGTATCAAAGAACTCGGTCAGAAAATATATCCGGAACATGGTGCCGCTGCACATGAAGCCCAATGTGGCAGCATTCAACAGGGTATCGCTCAAATCTACGAACCATATGTTCGACGACGCCTGCGCTCCTGAAGACCTGATATACATGGCGATGAGCGACAGACCCGTGAAAGCCGGTGACGTACCATTCTCCGGTGACAGCGACTTCCTGTTTGAAAGGCTGGCTGAATACAGGGAAATAATGTCACGTCCTTTCGTTGCAGGCAGAGATCTGATCGAGTCCGGCATTGAGCCGGGAGATGATTTCAGTGATATCCTTGGTTTTGCCCACAAACTGAGGCTCGCGGGCATAGAAAAAGGATCTGCCCTGAAGCAGACCGTTGCATATGCAAGACAGCTGAGAAAAAGAAATGGATCGAATTGAGGAAAGACAACTGAACAGGACCGGTCTGCTGGATGCGACGGCTCTCAAGCTGATCGCGGTCTTCTGCATGCTCATAGATCATATAGGCTACATCTTTTTCCCTTATCTCAGGTGGATGCGCATCATCGGCAGACTGGCTATGCCTATATACTGCTTCTGCGTCTCGGAAGGTCTGATCCACACCAGGGACAGAAAGAACTATCTCCTCAGGGTCTTTATATTTGCACTGATAAGCGAGCTGCCGTTTGATCTCGCCTTCAACAACGGGCTGGAACTGACGTCTCAGAACGTCATGTTCACCTTTGCCTGTGCGATACTCGGCATCGACCTGTGCGAATACATCCTCAGCAGGTCGGGTTCCTTTTCGTCTACAGTCTTCGCTCTTACCGCGTCGCTCCTGTTCGGAGCCCTTGCCGAAGCGATCCACACCGACTACGGCATCTTCGGGGTGATCCTGGTTTATATTTTCTATTTCTTCAGGTCTTATCCGTTCCTGAGGCTCGCAGCCGCGGCACTGTTCGTCACCGCGACCTGCTGGAACGATCTGCAGATGTACTGTCTGCCGGCGTTCATCCTGCTTGCAGCCTACAACGGCCGGCGCGGAGCCGGTCTCAAATACCTCTTCTACAGTTTCTATCCGGTCCATCTCGCAGTGCTGGCGCTGATCGACCGGTTCCTTCCCTGACACGCGGAGGTTTTTCATGAAAAGCATCAGAAGCGTATATAAAGTAGGTCACGGTCCTTCCAGTTCTCATACAGTAGGACCCTATAATGCGGCAATGCTGATAAAGAGAAGGTATCCGGACCTCGACCGTGTTGAGGTGACACTGTACGGATCCCTTGCATATACAGGCGAGGGACACGGCACCGGAAAAGCGATAAGTTCCGTGCTGCCCGGCGCGGTGATCATTTCCGACACCGAGACGAGGGATCTGCCTTTCCCAAACACAATGCTGTTCCGCATCTTCCGTAACGGACAGGAGACCGACTCCGTAAGGATATTCTCCATAGGAGGCGGTTCCATAAAAGTCGAGAACGAAGTCTCGCAGGATGAAGTGGATGTGTACCAGCACGCCTCTTTCGGAGAGATGCTGAAGGAATGCGCCGATGACGGACTCACGCTCATGCAGTTCATCGACCGCTATGAGACGCCGGGGCTCAGAGATTACCTCAGAGACATATGGCATTCCATGGAAGGCTGCGTGGAGCGCGGGTTAAAAAAAGAAGGCGTCCTGCCCGGCGGGCTGAACGTCTCCAGAAAGGCCAAGATCCTTTTTACAAAACGCTGTTACAATGAGAGCTCGGATGTCACCATGAACAGGCTCATCGCAGCTTATGCTTATGCAGTTAGCGAAGAGAACGCGTCGGAGGAACTGGTCGTAACTGCTCCGACATGCGGCAGCTGTGGTGTGATCCCTTCCGTGTTCTACTATATGGCGCACGACAGGGGGTTTCCTGAGGATGAGATAATTGAAGCCCTGGCGGTGGCGGGACTGATCGGCAACATAATCAGGACCAATGCCAGCATCTCCGGTGCCGAATGCGGATGTCAGGCTGAGATAGGCAGCGCATGTTCCATGGCAGCCGCTGGTCTGGCATATCTTTACGGTCTGGACAGCTCACAGATAGAGTATGCAGCCGAAGTCGCCATGGAGCATCATCTGGGTCTCACCTGCGACCCGGTACGAGGTCTTGTTCAGATCCCGTGTATAGAGCGCAACGCAGTCGCAGCCATGAGAGCGATAAGCGCTGTAAACATCTCCCGGTTTCTTGCTGAGACCAGAAAGATCTCATTCGATGACATCATCGCCACAATGTATCAGACAGGCAAGGATATGGATGAGCGCTATAAAGAGACTTCGCACGGAGGTCTCGCCGCATTGTATGCTTCCAAGGATGTCCTCCCGGGCTGAGATCTCAGTCAAAAAATTAAAGAGCAGAAAAGGAGCAGCACAGAATGTGTGCCGCTCCTTTTAGGTTAGATATCAAAATCATGATCCATTGCCAGACTGGTATTCTTGTATCTGATATCGTCCGTGACCTCGCGTATCGGTTTCACGCATCCCGGCAGGAATACCTCTTCCTCTTCCGACATCACCTCAACCTCGGCTATAGCACGGTCGCTCCAGAACGGATATATGTCCACTTCCACGGTCCTTCCGTGGTAAGGGATCAGGATGCGTTCCTTAACGATAGAATCGCTTCCCGGTCGTTTTCTCCCAAGCAGAGCTGAATACTGTTTTTCGTCGATCTCTCTTTCATCCTCAAGATGCGAAAGGCCTGTCAGTCTCCTCTTTACCGTGTGAAAGAACCTGATCTCTCCATTGCTCTCCCAGCTCCTGACTCTCTCAGTCGAGCCGTCTTCTGACAGCAGATACGTCTGCACTATCTGCACGGAGCGGGCTTCCGGCATCTCCAGAAGCACTTTTCTGTCAGGATATTCGATCAGATATTTATGCTCTATCTCGATCCCGTTCAGATTCATGAACGTCTCCTCCCGGTCCCCGTCAGATGCCAAGCTCTCTGCCGACGACGATGACCTTGATCCTTCCGGGGATACGCGAGAAATTCAGGGTCACCGATGTGCAGCAGCTCCTGCCCGGAACTCTGCAGTCGTGGCAGTAGCCGTCCTCTGCGCAGGGCGTTGCAAAGCCTCTCCTCCTGCAGTTCTCGCAGGCTACCATCTTGACTCTCGCTCTCGCCTTCTGTTCATTCTCGACGAATTTGTTCTCACCGGCTACGATAATGACGCTGTCAGGTCCGTAGATCATAGGCGCGACTCTGGTGGATGCGCCGTCCTCCTGGAATATTCTCCCGTCATATGTTATGGCATTAGCCGAAAGGAAAAAGGCATCGGCCGAGAACCTCTCCCGCATTGCCTTCTTGACCTCATCCGGTCCGCTTCCCGCGGCAGGCTGTATGACAGTATAACTGTCCGCTGTTTTCTCGAAGAATCCTATCTCCCTCAGAGTCTCGGATCCCCCGCAGGCGATCCGGCTTCCCTGCGGCACCAGGCTGAAAATGATCTCCATTGCCTGCTCGCCATCTTCCGCGTAATACGCTTCGAACTGTCTTTCCCTGAGATTGCTCATTATCTTCTCGGCAAGCTGTCTTTCCATCCTTCTGTCTCCTTATCTTTTTATTTAATTATAAACTATGACACGGATCACCGCACAGGCTTTTCAGGTTGTCTGACGCCGTGATGATGCGTATACTTTTACTGTAAAGACTACGACCATATAGAGGAATAACGGAATGTATAAACTGGCAGTTTTCGATCTTGACGGCACCATACTTGACACCATCGGTGACCTTGCAGATGCTCTCAACCACACTCTCAGTCTTCACTCATATCCGCAGAAAACACCGGAAGAGACGCGCAGCATGGTCGGCAGAGGTCTGCGCAATCTCCTTAAGAGTGCGACCGGTCTCAGCGGCGGGATCAAACTGGACAACATGCTCGCTGAGCTGATCTCCTATTATGCGGATCACAGCGCAGTAAAGACCCGTCCCTATCCCGGCATCGCGCAGATGCTCTCCGAGCTCAGGAAACGCGGGATCAAGACCGCCGTACTTTCCAACAAGAGAGATGAAGTCACCGTATCCCTATGTTCGCATTTCTTTCCGGGATGCTTTGATGTCTGCCGCGGAGAAAGGCCCGGCGTACCGATAAAACCATCGCCGGAGTCGTTCCATTCAGTGATGGAAGAACTTGGAGCAGCTCCGGAAGAGACAGTGTACGTGGGAGACTCCGAAGTGGATATCACCACATACAGGAATGCCGGAACGGACGGCATCATAGTTACCTGGGGCTTCAGAAGCAGACAGGACCTGGAGAAGGCAGGCGCAGACCTGCTGGTCGATACTACAGATGCCCTGCTGTCTTTACTGCTGTCTGCCTGAACATAACTGCCGCGACGCATTCCCGCTCTGTGTCTTAATTGACGCAGAGTTAATACTTTTTGCCGTGAAAGATGGTATCCTATCCTTAATGGAAAAACAAAGGAGCTGCCATATTGAGAAACATCAGATGGTTCAGGTTGGATACAGCCGCGCTGATCTTTCCTGCGATAAAGGAGCATAACTGGAACAACCTTTTCCGGGTGTCAGCCACCCTCAGGGAAGAGGTGGATCCTTCTGTTCTCCAAACCGCAGTGATCAACCTGATGCCGCGTTTCCCGTCATTTTATGTAAAGCTGAGAAAAGGACTGTTCTGGAATTATCTGCAGAGCATTGACAGTCCTCCGGTCGTACAGGAGGATTACGCATATCCTCTGGTATTCATGGGTTCACGGGAGATGAGCAGATGCTGTCTGCGGATCCTGTATCATAAGAACAGGATCGCTGCGGAGTTCTTCCATTCGGTGTCGGACGGCACCGGAGGCAGCATCTACCTGCGGACTCTGACTGCTGAATACCTGCGCATTAAGCACGGTCTGCAGATAGAGTATGACGATGTCGTTCTGGACCCGAAGGAAAAGCCCAGGATATATGAACTGGAGGACAGTTTCTCAAAGAACGCGGGAAAGGTCGCGGGACGTGGACTGGGCAGGAAGGCATACCGACTCTCCGGCACAAGGGAGAGCGGAGACTTCAAACACCTGATCACAGCGGTCACAGATTCAGACAT
>CACYBC010000181.1 GCA_902772615.1 uncultured Ruminococcus sp. | reverse complement strand
GTGGAGCTGCTCACGAAACTGGGCGTGTACACCGAGACCGAGCTGCGTTCAAGATGCGAGATCATGCTGGAGAACTACTGCAAGACGGTCGAGATAGAAGCAAGGACCATGGAGACCATGGCGATACAGCGCATAGCTCCTGCAGTGGAGAGATACGCCGGAGATCTGGCGCAGAGGGCAATGGCAAAGACAGCCGCCGCAGGCGCAGATTCCAGGTTTGAGATGAAGATCATCGGAAAGCTGTCCAGACTCACCGACAGCATCAGCGACAAGGCCGACAAGCTCAGGGAGATCCGCAGCAGCATAAAGTGCTGGGACTGGGAAAAGGAAGCATACGGAGTCAGGGACAGCCTGATCCCGGCCATGGAGGCGCTGAGAGCGGACTGCGATGCAGCAGAGGAGATCACAGCCAGAGATTACTGGCCGTTCCCCACATACGGCGATCTGATGTTCGGATCCTGAAACAGTATTTATCTTATGTTCTGACAGGAGGGCATGCCATGAGCGATCCATCTTTCGCGTACCGTTCATCACCTTACCGGTACATAGCGCGATACCGTGACGGGAAATGGGAGGACGGATATCTCTCCCGTGACGAAAACATCGTTCTCAACGAGAGCGCCTGTGTGCTGCAGTATGCCCAGAACGTTTTTGAGGGCTTAAAGGCGAGGAAGACGCGGGAGGGCAGGATCATCATCTTCCGGCCGGACCGCAACGCAGCCCGCATGAGGGAATCCTGCGAGAGGATGGCCATGCCTCCGTATCCCGAGGAGCTGTTCCTCAGGGCGGTGGATGAAACGGTCAGAGCCAACGCGAATGTGATACCTTCCTGCGAGGACGGAAGTTCCTTCTATCTGAGACCGTTCATGATCGGCACCGATCCCGTGCTGGGCGTAAAGCCCGCCACGGAATACGAGTTCAGGATATTCGGCTCGCCGGTGGGCAGGTATTTCAGCAGGATGATAAAACTCAGGATCTGCGATCTGGACAGGGTGGCTCCTCACGGCACAGGACACGTCAAGGCCGGGCTGAACTACGCCATGAGCCTGTACGCAATAACGGAAGCCCACGCTCTGGGATACGACGAGAATCTCTATCTGGACTCAGCGAGCCGCACATACATCGAGGAGACCGGAGGAGCGAACATCTTCTTCATAAGCAGGGACGGGAAACTGATCACACCAAGATCCGACACGATACTTCCATCTATCACAAGGGATTCACTCCTTACGGTCGCATCGGAATATCTGGGGATCAGAACAGAAGAGAGACCTGTCCGCATCGATGAGATACCGGATTTCGCAGAGTGCGGTCTCTGCGGCACCGCGGCGGTCATATCCCCGGTGCAGAGCATAGACGATCACGGAAACATACACACCTTCTTCCGGGAGATCTCTCAGGAGGACAGCGTGACACAGAGGATAAAGAAGGTCCTCACCGAGATACAGGAGGGCAGACGTCCCGGACCTGACGGATGGATCCATGAAGTCTCATTTACATAATAAAAACAACAGAAGAGGTGACTTGGGAAAATGTCCAACAGAGCGATAGTAGGCATCAACTGGGGAGATGAGGGAAAAGGCCGGATGGTCGACCTTATGACCGAGTCGTACGATATCGTGGTCAGGTATCAGGGCGGGGGCAACGCCGGACACACCGTCGTGAACGAGAAAGGAAAGTTCGCGCTGCATCTGCTTCCTTCCGGGATATTCCGCGAAGGTACTGTAAACGTGCTGGGCGACGGAGTGGCGCTGGATCCGGAGAACCTGTACACGGAGGTCGAAGACCTCAGGTCCAGAGGTATATCCATAACTCCGGAGAACCTTAAGATAAGCAGCTGGGCATCGCTCCTGTTCCCGTGGCACAGGGATCTCGACTCCCTGGAGGAGGCGCGGCTGGGCGACGGAAAATACGGTTCAACAAAGCAGGGGATAGCGCCGTTCTATGCCGACAGGAGCCGCAAGAAGACCATTCTCGCCGGCGAACTGTTCTATCCGGAGGCATTCCGCAGGCATCTCAGCCAGATACTGGAGTGGGAAGACCTCACCCTTGAAAAGGAATACGGAGCAAAGACCTATTCCATGGAAGAGATGGAGAAGTGGGTCAGGGATTACTGCGAGCCCATGAAACCGTTCATCTGTGATACCGGCAGCTATCTCATGCAGGCGCAGAAGGAAGGGAAGAGCATCCTGTTTGAGGCGCAGCTGGGTGCGCTGAGGGATCTTGACAGAGGGATCTGGCCGTTCACCACGTCTTCCAACACCACCACTTCATACATAGCCATTGGATCGGGTATACCAGGAGTGGTCATCGATGATGTTACCGGCGTTGTAAAGGCATATTCCACCTGTGTCGGGGAAGGACCCTTCGTGAGCGAGATGAGCGGCCCCGAGGCTGACAGACTCAGGGAGGAGGGAGCCGAATACGGAGCCAAAACAGGACGTGCCCGCAGGGTCGGCGCATATGACTGTGTTGACACAAGACATGGAGTCATCAGACAGGCAGCCACCGAGATAGCTCTTACGAAACTGGATGTGCTCAGCTATATGGACAGGATCCCGGTCTGCACCGCGTACAGGGTAGACGGCGAACTGACACAGGAGTTTCCGTTCCCGTCTGCGCTGGACAGCGCAGAGCCGGTCATTGAGTATCTCGACGGCTGGAAGTCTGACATCTCCGGCGCAAGAAAGTGGGAGGATCTGCCGGAAGCAGCAAGGAAGTATGTCTCATTTATAGAGGAGTCGGCAGGATGTCCCGTGGTATACATATCGGTTGGGCCGGAGAGAGACAGCATCATCGTCAGAGAGAACAGAAAG
>CACYBC010000180.1 GCA_902772615.1 uncultured Ruminococcus sp. | reverse complement strand
TCAAAGTACAGCTTAAGAACTGTGCCGCTCGCTTCAAGAGTTGCACTTAATGTTGACCCATTTTCATTTAATGTATATGTCTGTCCGTCATAAGTTGTTTTCGCTCTGTCTGCAGCAGTCACAGATACTGTCTCACCTATCGTACCGGTCCTTGTATCGGTAAGACTGTCAGCCTTTTGATATGCGAGATTCTCATCCTGATAGTAGAACTCAACAGTATACTCTGCCGTCTTTTTCTCCCAGACAGCATAAAGAGTGATTTCGGCGCCGTCTACACTTGTGAGATTCTTTACTGATTGTTCGTCAGCGTAAACAACTGACCCATCGGCTGTTGTCGCCCATCCTTTGAACTCATAATCAGTTCGTGAGTATGCATTTGCAGAAAGCGCTTTCTCTTCGTCATACTCAAACTCCTGATCAGCCATGCTGCCAGAGGCATCTTCGGCGTTTTTGTCAAAGATTACTTTGTACTTTATGGGTTCCCATACCGCAAACAGGTCTTCATACTGACCATTAATAAGCTTCTCATCTGCAGCGACCTTGGTCACTTCATAAGTAGTTCCGTTAATGACAGAAGTATACTTGCTTCCATTCCATTCAAGGAAATCAGCATTCTTCCCGCCCTTGGTCTTCGTCCATCCTACAAAGTTATATCCTGTACGAGCCGGTATAGACTCTCCTTCAGACAAACCATAGATGACAACCGTATCGTTTATCTTGAGGATGTCATTCCCCTGGCCATCCTTAGTGTCATAACGGTATTCTGTTCCCTTGCCTTCGTTATCTTCCCCATAGTTGCTATACCAAGCAATATGAGTCGGAGTAGCTTCTTCTATTTTCTTGTAAATTGCGAGGACCTGGACTGTATACGTCTTCGTATTATCACCGTTATCGACAATCTTTGCATCGTCAGCTTTAGCTGCAAAGGTCTCACCAGGAAGCACAGTCACACTGCTGCTATTGTAGGTGTATTTGCTTCCATCCCAAGTCTCAACGACCCAATGGTCGAAGACATAACCTTCAGGCGCGGTTGCCGCAGCTCCTGCGCTGACATTGGAGTTCTCGATATAGGTTCCGTTGTCTGTCGGCGCATTATCGCCAGCGACATGATTTCCGTTTACATCAAAGCCGTTTTCTTCATAGAAGACATTGATACCATCTGCACCTTCAAGGATTTTACTCCACTTGGCATAAAGATCCAGCTGCTTTGTTATCCACGCACGGTTGGTATCGGAGTTAGAGGCGCCGCTGGTCTCCACATCCCACGCTCCATACCAAGGCGTCCCGTTTTCATCCTTGATCTCAGGATCTGTCGGGATGGTCTTATTGTATGTGGCAGTGACCGTAGTCTCATTCAGTTTCGTGCTTTCAGCCCAAGCCGAACCATTGACGGTGTACCAACCCAGGAATTTGTATCCGTCACGGATACCAGTCGGTGTACTGACCTTCTTGTCGTAGTCCACACGGAAAGAAAGCGACTGGCTGGAGGAACCCCAGGAGAGGTTGGTGTCATCAATCTCCGTCAGGCCGGTGTGCAGGAACACGCGGTACTGGATCTGACGCCATTTTGCGTAGACCTTGATTCCGCCGACCGGCATTTTGCTCCATGTGTATGGCGTGGTACATCCCTCATCGAGATACCATCCTTCAAAGATATATCCCTCTTGCCCTTCTGGAAGCGACGGAACATAGTTTTTATGCTCATCTGCAATTGTGGCACCTTGTCCGATGTTAGCTTCGCTCTCATGGAGGAGATGCTCTGCGCGGTTCTGTATCCGGTTTCCGTTACCATCGACATAGTTGCCATCAAAATAACTGATCTGGTACTGCTGACGATCATAGAGGTAATTCAGATGATATAGTGTCGGGTTATTGCCCGTTGTCCAATAGGATACTGTATTGGAATCCCAGTTTTGCCCTTTCTTTCCAACAAAGTCAAAGCCAGTATACTTTGGTTCATTCTGACTGCTAATCTCAAGGTTGCTTGAACGAACCTCCATGACCGTGTCTTCATAATAGGTCTTGCCGTTATATGTTCTCGTTGTTTTTCCGGTATAGTCTTCTCCTTCGATAGTTTCAAACCAAATGTGGTATCTCCAGTTATTTACTGTTCCACCAGGGAAACGAATTACCACATAGTTTCCGTTTGCGTTGTTCGTTGCTCCGAGGATATTGCTGTCAAGGACTGAAATGATACCCTTAACCGTACCCGATCCCGAACTTGTAGCATTAGGCTTCAGTTTCGTTCCGACCATCATTACGAAACTGACCGGGTCGCGGTTGTTCGCACCAGTTATTTCGTCGTAAGTAGGCCACTTAGAACTGATATCTTCACCATAATAAGCCTGCATAACGAAATAATAGTATTTCCTGTTATTTACCGTTTCACTCTGAACAGTATATCCGGTTACAGAAGGATGCCCAGTCTGATTAGAATGCCAAGTAACAAGTCCACTGTTATCGTTTACGTAATAATTCGTACCAGGGCCAGAGTTGTTCGCATAGTCATATCTGCTGTTCTGAGTCCCGTCTCTATAAAGATAAAACTTGAAGTTATAAGTAATACGGTCATAATACAAATTCAAGACCGCATCGCCTTCTGGTGTGATCTTGACTGCCTGGTTTTTACTGGCCTCGGTCAGGCAGAAGCCACGGTAATGCCCCGGTTTGCTCTCGTAACCAGGGTTGGGGCGAGCATTACTCCCGCTGCCTGTAGTTGCGTCAGTATCAAGTACTCCATTGCCAAAAGTAGCTGCGTGTCTTGCATAATCCTCGTCACCATTGTCAACAGACTCGTACGGGATATTCTGACCTACTACACCATTTTCATTAACATAAGAGCCAGCCACCTCATAGCCGTTTCTGGCCAGATTCTGCGTCCAGAAAATTACCATGTAAGAAGCGTTTGTATTCGGGATCCAGCTCGCATAGACCGTAGTACCAGCCTCAAGTGTTTCACCAAACTGGAATTCACCAGTCGTCACACTGGTATCTGCAGCATGAGCGTTCGCTTCAGCTACTGACTTATACCAGCCGCCAAACTCGTAGCCGTTGCATGTCATGTTGTCGATCGTGGACGGTCTTTTCGTCACATCTCCGCTCAACACGAACTGCGGAGCTGTATAGGTCGCGCCTTTGACTTTGTTGTCGCATGTCTCATCGAAAACAAGCCATGCGCCTTCGGGTGCACGAACAGTGAAAGTTATATCACCGGTGACTGTGATCTCCGTCTCGTTCGGATAATAGTATATTTCCTTTGTGGTTCCGTCGACGACGACCGTCTCAGATGTCGCTCCTGCAGGATAGCCCTTGATGTGACTCTGAGAAGTCGCATCCTTTACTATCCAGCCTTCGAAGTTATGCTTATCATCAACGGTATACCCCATGCTGACAGTATAGGGAACCTCGACCGGAGCAGTTTCATATACAGGATACTCTACTGCAGCGGTACCAAGCGTGATGGGTTCTGTATCATCAGACAGATACGTTATGGTATAAGACTTAAAGATCGCAGCATAGTATGTGATCGTTTCATCTGCTGTAAGCGATGCTGCCCGCTCCATAGCAGCTGTCCGCACCTGAGCAATGGTCTTGAGATCAGCAGTGGTGTATTGCGCGCTACTTGCCCATCCCTTAAATGCCTGACCTTCTTCCAATGTGCCAGCACCAGGATCGTAGATGATCTTTTCTACATCTGCTGCTGTGTCAGCTTTTTTAATGATCATTGAGGCGAGTTCTGTGCTACCATTCATAAACTTTACAGTCAGTCTGGATATCTCGCTCTCAACAACTGCATAGACAGAGAATTCGTTGCTCGCAAAGGATACACTTCTGCCATCTACCGCCGGTTCTTCAATGACATCTGCTTCATCTTTGTCATTGATATGGACGAGTTGAGTGGAACCCTCTTTCAGTGCAGTTGTGCTTTCAAATCTGACACTGATTGGCTCCTTGGGTTCGATCTCTTCACCTTCCGCATTATAGAAAGTGATATCGATAGCCTTAACTGACTTTACTTCACCTTCTACCGCATCAGTGATCTTGTCTATGACGTCCTTATCATAGACAGCCTTCGCGACCATTCTGGTCCCCTTCGGGAACGCTCCTTCAGGTGCATCGACATAGACACCGAAGCCGTTCGCCAAGTCAAAGAAACTCTTAGCTGGCATCTCAACTGCAGGTTCCTCTGCTGCGGGTTCTTCCACTGCAGGTTCCTCTGCTGCGGGCTCTTCCGCCACAGGTTCTTCCGCTGCAGGTTCTTCCGCTGCAGGTTCTTCCGCTGCAGGTTCTTCTGCCACGGGTTCTTCCGCTGCAGGTTCCTCTGCTGCGGGTTCTTCCGCTGCGGGTTCTTCCGCTGCAGGTTCTTCCGCTGCAGGTTCTTCCG
>CACYBC010000179.1 GCA_902772615.1 uncultured Ruminococcus sp. | reverse complement strand
GGCGGTCCTGCGCTCTATGCCGTCAGCTTCCTTTGCAAGTCTGTCAGCTTCAGCAGCAAGATCCGCAGCGCTTCTCCCCTCTCCAACAGCGAGTGAAGCAAGCCTCGCATTCATCTCTTTCAACGCCGAATCTGCCTTGGTTACCCGGTCTCTGCTGTCCTGAAGTTCCTTTTCCGCTCTGTCTCTTTCTCTCTCTGCCTTCTCGACATCTGCCTGTGTCACACTTCCTTCTGTGCGCTCAGCGGGATGCGGATGATCAGTGGAACCGCATACCGGACACGGCTGGCCATCGCTGAGATTTTCTGCGATGATACCGTACTGATCCCGGAAGAATGAATCTCTTGCACTGCTGTAGAGCTGCTGCATGGATCTTGATCTCTCTTCTTTTTCCAGGTACTCATTTTTCAGAGAATCCAGCTTTACTGTCAGTTCCCTGAGCCGCCCGGTCACGGATGCCGCATCGATCAGATCAGCCGATCGTTTCCTTATCTCGGGCACAGCCTCGCTGTCCTTCTCCGCTTTTTTCAGTATCTCTTCGGCTTCCGAATACTTCCCGGAGATCTCTTCCAGTTTCCTGACGAATACCCCGATCTCCTTTTCATTCTCATCCAGCTGCAGCCGCACTGAATCCCGTTGTTCCTGCCTTAACCTCACAGGAACAGCTGCCGAAGCCCTGTCCGCCTTATCCTCCAGTTCTTCGATCTCTTCCTTATGAGAATTCAGATCACTCAGTTCTTTCCTCGCAGCCTCAAGTCTTCCGAAATCGTCGTTAGTCCGCCGGGCGGCATCCCTGGCCGAAGTGATGCCGATCATCCTCTCTTCCGCCTTCTGTTCCTCTTCCCTGAGCTTTGAGATGAGTGTATCCTCCTCCTTTACCAGCTCCTCGGTCTCATATATGACAGCCGGCGATGCGGCGGCATCCTCTATGCTCCTGTTGAGCTCCGGGGTCCTTGCGTAATCCTCTTCCGCAGCGATCTCCGAAGCTCTGGCAGTTATGCCCGCCCTGAGGCTCTCTGCTTTTGATCTGAGTTCACTGTTCCTGCCAGCAAGATTCTGTCTGACCCTCTCATACAGCGATGTATTGAATATAGTCTGAAACAATTTTTTCCTCACATCGCTCTTTGCGTTCAGTATCTCAAGGAATTCTCCCTGAGCTATCATGACGGTCTGGTTGAACTGTTCCTTTGTCAGTCCTATCAGTGAGACTATCCTTGCAGTGACATTATCAACACCTGTATAGACCTCTCCGGAGAGCATATCTGTCAATTCCGCACTTGACGGCCGTCTGATCGTTCCCTCACCTCTGAGCTTTGCCCTGAGATAGTCCGGACTGCGCCGCACTTTATACCTGCCCTCGCGGTGTGTGAATTCAAGCTCGACGAATGTTTCTGTCTCTTCCGAAGCGTAATCCGAACGGAAGGATCTCGCGCTTCTTCTGTTCTGCTCCCCCGAACTCTCGCCGTAAAGCGCAAAGCTGATCGCATCAAAGATCGTAGTCTTACCGGCGCCCGTATCCCCGGTGATCAGAAAAAGCCCGTCTCCGCCTATCTTTCCGAAATCGACTTCCGTTCTGCCGCAGTATGGCCCAAATGCAGACATGACCAGCTTAATCGGTCTCATTCGCGACACCTCCAGTCTCTTCCAGCACTTCTCTCATGATCTTCATGTGCTTCTCATCCGGCATCACGCCGTTGTTCTGTGCGCTGTAAAAATCACAGAAAAGTTCCAGTACGCTCTTGTTCTGTATCTCGTCCGCCATATCCACATCAGTCTCAACCGATGTCTTGGAATTGACTACGGCATATCTGACCATGTTGGGGAACACGGATGCAATGGATATCCTCGCATCGGGAGGCACGTCCTCATCGTTCAGTTCAACCCTCACATAATCCTGTGAGTATGGCATCTGCATTATCTCGTTCAGCATTCCCCTTATGTTCCGCACATCGTGCAGAGGATTCAGCGGTACCGTCTCGATACAGACATCCCCCTTGCCCCTGACATCTATAACAACGCAGGACTTGATGTCTCCGGCCTCCGAGATGGAATACTTCAGCGGAGATCCGGAATACCTTATATGCTCTTTTCCGGCTCTCTGCGGCCTGTGCAGGTGGCCGAGAGCAGCGTAGTCGAACCCGTCAAATACCGAAGGGTCGACATTATCTATCCCTCCCACCGTCAGTTCTTCTGATTCGGATACCGAGGAACCCGTCACGAACTGATGCGCCAGGATCACGTTTATCCTCTCCGGATCCACACCGGAATTATCTATTACAGTCCTCACCGCATCGCTGTACGAATCGATCTGCAGATCGGGAAAGAATCTCCTCACATTGACCGGCCTGATGAAAGGAAGGAGCCAGAAACTTATCTCCTCATGTCCGTCGATCATGATCTCCTGAAGGGAACCTGAGAACTTATCGCTCATATAGATGCCTGAGTTCCTTACCAGTCCGGACATGTAAGCTACTCTCTGATCCGAATCATGATTTCCGGATATCGCAATCACTGCTATGCCCTTTCCGTACAGGGCCGAGAGGAAATCCCCGAAGACCTCCATGGCATCGGCGGAAGGAGCCGTATTCTGGTAGATATCCCCGGCTATGAGCACCGCGTCGCACTTTTTTTCGGATGCGATCCCGGAGATCTGTCTCAGTATGTACCGCTGGTCTTCCAGCAGCGGTATCTCTCCAAGTTTCTTTCCTATATGCAGATCCGCAGTATGAAGAAATCTCAATTGTTCTCACCTCTGTGATTATTCTTTCTGTATACAGTATAATTATTTGAGTCGTACTATGAAATAATCAATGCGAGGAAGCATATGTTCACTGAAAAGCTGTACTACAAAGACTCATATATCAGGGAGTTCGATGCAGAGGTCCTGTCCTGCACAGCTGGCGACGACCATGCGTACCGTATCGTACTAGACCGGACTGCCTTCTATCCGGAGGGAGGCGGACAGCCCGGCGACAGCGGGTTCATAGGTGATATCCGCGTCACGGACACCATCGAAAAGAACGATGAGATCCTGCACATCTGCAGTTCTCCGCTGCAGGCCGGTTCCCGAGTGCACTGCGGCATCGACTGGGACAGAAGGCTGGATCATATGCAGCAGCATACAGGCGAGCATATCATCAGCGGAATGATCTGCAGTGAACTGCACTGCGACAACGTCGGCTTCCACATGGGTGAGGACACTGTGACCATAGACTACAACGCCTATGCCGATCCGGACCGCATACTTGATATAGAGGCCAAAGCCAACAGATACATCCTCGAGGACCATCCGGCAGAGATCTCTTTCCCCGACAGAGAGCAGCTGTCCGGACTGCCTTACCGCAGCAAGAAAGAACTTGAGGGAGAGGTCAGGATAGTTTCATTTCCCGGAGCAGACACATGTGCATGCTGCGGGACCCACCTGTCTTCTTCTGCACAGGTAGGCCTGATCAAGGTCCTCAGCCACAAAAAGTTCCACGAAGGCATCCGTCTTGAGATCGTGTGCGGACAAAGAGCCGTAGACTATCTTATGACCTGCTGGCGTCAGAATTCCGCTGTCGGCAGAGAGCTCTCTTCTCCGTACGATTCCACGCATTCCGCTCTGCTCAGGTATATGGAACAGACCGGCGAGCTCAAGAAAAAGATCGCTGCGCTGGAAGATGAGGTCTGTTCTCTGACGGCCGCCGGGTATGCAGACGCAGGAGATACGTATATAATTAGAGGAGCGATGGAGAGCGACTCCCTGCGCAGGCTTTGCGAAGCTGTGTACTCTGTCTGCGGCGGCATATGCGCAGTTTTCTCGGGCAGCGGGACCAGTTACAGATATGCCCTGCGGGCTCCGGACGACAGACTGTCCGGGATATGCCGCAGCATCAACTCAGCTCTGAACGGCAGAGGCGGAGGCAGAGACGGACTCGCTCAGGGAAGCGTCTCAGCCGATGAACAGGCTATCAGAGCATACTTTGAATAACGCGCACTGAGGCAGCAGGTGCTGCCCCGGCGCACGAACAAATCCGGAGGTAATACCTTGAAGATCAGGAAGAAATACAGGAAATTCGCGGATGCCGTTATCCTTCTGGCAGCTGCGCTGCTGTTCACGCTGCTGGTGAAGGTGGTCGATGTCCAGCCGATCGGTCCCCAGGAGACTTCAGTCGGCTTCGCGAAGGTTAACAAAGCCTTTGCAGATCTCATCGGCACGAATATGCTGCTTTATAAACTGACGCAGCTTCTGGGATATGCAGCTCTGGCGGTGGTCGCGTTCTTCGGATTCGGAGGCATGATGCAGCTAGTTAAAAGAAAGAG
>CACYBC010000178.1 GCA_902772615.1 uncultured Ruminococcus sp. | reverse complement strand
GCCTTCGCTTCCTCGGCGACGATATCAGCTGCTTCTGCCTCGGTGATGATCTTTGCTCCGCAGTTGGGGCAGAACTTGGATCCCTCGGGGAGTGGGTTTCCGCAGTTTGTACAGAACATCTTTTTCTCCTTATTTTCTAAAGAGGCTCAATGCCTCTGAATTTGTATACAGAATTAGTCTAACACTTGTATTTTTCTTTGAAAAGGGAACATCAGATCACTTTTTGCGCTATCACGCTTATCCAGTCGTTCATCCGCAGGATATCGATGACTTTCCAGGACGGATTGGCTGCGAACGCGTCCAGCACTTCCTTCTCCCTTGAGGCCGCAAGGCCCGAGGTTATGAATACACCGCCGTGCAGAGTGAACCTGTCTGCGGCTCCCGGTGCGGCGAGCGCTTCTATGACGGGAGCCAGGATGTTGGCGGTGACGACCGGGAAAACTCCGGGGAAGAAACCGCTGTCCGGGTCCAGCACGTTGGTGATGAACAGCCTGAAGCGGTCCTGCGTCACTCCGTTGATCTCAAGGTTGTGGGTCACTGACGGTATGCAGCCGCTGTCTATCTCTGTAGCCGTGACGCCGGAAGCGCCTTTTGCCAGAGCGCAGAGACCGATAATGCCGCTGCCTGTCCCGATATCCAGAAGGCTGTCACCGCTCTTCATGTATTTGAGAAGTCCTTCTATGGCGAGTTTTGTGGTCTCGTGGCTCCCGGTCCCGAAGGCTGTGCCGGGATTCAGCTTTATCACATGGGAAAATTGTTTTTCCTTTTCCTGCGTATAATCTTCGGGGACGTCCATCCATTCCGGCAGGATCAGTATGTCCTCTATGAGCACCGGCTCATAGTACTGCTTCCAGTTGTCTATCCAGTCTGAATCGCTGGTCACGGACAGTTCCAGTGTGCCCGGTCCTATGTCGGAGTACTTCTTCAGGGAGTCGATCCTGGAACGCACATCGTTGAGTATGCTCCTTATCTCTTCCTCCGAGTAGATCCTGTCATTTATCGCGTAGGAGTCGTCCTTTATGCCGCCGATCTCATCCGGCTTCCTGTCGCCGGCATCGCTGACTCTCAGGTAGAAAATGACCCTGCTTCTGGGATCGTCCAAGGAGATCCCCTGCGGAGCGAGCTCGGGAAGCGAGTCGTTGAACATCGCCTTCATCTCCTCGTCGGTGGGCGGAAGGCTGTTCTCTATCTGTACGCCGGTTATGCCGCACGAATGCACGGCGTTGGAGACAAGCTCCTCAGCCGACACCAGAGTATCTATCGATACGCAGATCCATTTCATATATTTATGTCCTTTATTGCTGTTTCTGTTTTTATATTATAATTGATTCAGCACCGCTGAAAGAACAGGGAGGTCTCTCTTGAAGAAGATAATCGTAAAAAGCGTTTACGACGCGTTCGACTATGTAATGGAGCATTACTATCCCGCGGGACTTGCGGAATTCGCGGAGAGGACCGACACCTACGCCGTCATATCCATCCAGGACAGCCATACCGGCGGATTCGGCGTCAGATTCTGCGAGAACGCTTTCTGCAAAGACGTCCTGACTCTGATCTTCGACGACATCGACAGGGAAGTGGAAGGCGCGGTCCTCTTCACAGACGATATGGCAGACAGCATAATCTCCTTCATTGACAAGAACAGGGAAGTCGATACTCTGCTGGTCCACTGTTACGGCGGTCAGTCCAGGTCCAGGGCCGTCGGGGCCTTCGCGATGAGGTATCTCGGAAAGGATGACTCGGTATTCTTCGAGAATGGAGATCCGAATCCATATGTATACAGCAAGCTCATAGAAAGAGCCGGTATCTACAAGGCATGCATGCCGGAAATGGAGTAAACCATGAAGAACACACTGCTTCTCGATCTGCACACCCACACCCTCGCTTCGGGGCACGCCTACGGCACCGTCAGGGAGAACGCCCAGGCAGCCGCAGAAAAGGGTCTGGTGGGACTCGGAGTAACGGAGCACGGACCAGGCATGCCCGGATCCTGCCATCCGCTCTATTTCATGAACATAAACTACATACCGAGACAGCTCTACGGAGTGAACATCTACTACGGCGTCGAGAACGACATGATGCCGGACGGGACCATGTCGCTGGATGACCGCTGGATGTTCGCTCTGGACTACGCCATCGTCGGCATCCACGCCACCTGCTACAAGGATCTCGGAATAGAGAAGAACACAGAGAACCTCATCAAGTGCATGTCAAATCCCAAGGTGTTCTTCGTATCGCATCCCGACGACGGCAACTATCCTCTCGACTACTCTCAGGTGGTACCTGCAGCGAAGCAGTACAACGTGGCTCTTGAGGTGAACAACAACACCGTGCTCAGCCGCCGCAAGAAGAACTGCATAGAGAACATAAAGACATATCTTGACATGTGCATGAAGTACAGGACCAACATCATCGTCAGTTCCGACGCACACGATCCCGTAACGGTGGGACGATTCGCTGAAGCCGCCGCGCTTCTGGATGAGGTGAGTTTCGACGAGGATCTCATCGTCAACACCTCCGAGCAGAAGTTCAGGGATTTCATTGGATATAAAGGTTAATACGCTGTATAAGCATAAAAAAAGCTGTGACAGTACGTCTCAGCTCTTTTATGTTTACCAGCGGTCTACGATCCTCGCGAAAGTGTAGAGGGAAGTGAGCAGATCGTTCTGTCCGGATTCGGGGATGTATGTGACCTCATCGTTCTTCCGCGATAGGACCCCTGCGATCCTGGCGGCAGCAGAGCCTCCGCAGATCAGCATGGCGGGGACCGTTTCCGCGTTCTCAGCCATCGTGAGCGGGTCGCTTGTTCTCTTTATCTCATCGTTCCTGAAATCATCGCCGTATATGGTCTGCATCCTGTGCACGAAATCGGGACTTTTGTGCGATTCGTCATCTGAGAACACATCAAGATCAGCGCCGCAGCATCCGAAGGCGCATGCGGACTGCGGATCCCTGAGAGCCATGCGGAATGCTCCGAGGCCTCCCATTCCTGCTCCAAAGACGAAGTTGTCATCACGCCTGTCCGAGACGGGGAAGATGCTCCTTATGTATTCCGGCAGTCCCTTGGTGACATAGTCGTACCAGGGAAGGCCTCTGACCATGTTCTCATAGTCGGAATGAAGCCCCTCCGGCATGACTATAGCCGCGTTCATCCTCACGCTGAGAGCTTCAGCATCGATGCGCCTGAGCATGTCGTCAGAGAACCTGCCGTCGTCTCCCAGCAGCCAGAGCACCCGCCATTTCCTTCCGTCCTCGGGAAGTATATCAGGAGCGACCATGGTGAATCTCGTTGTGTTGTTGAGCGGGGGAAGGTTTCCCCTGAAATTGATCACAGCCATCAGTCGTCTTCTCCTTCCATAAGATGATCGAGGACCTCCTCCATCATGGGATCCCATGTGTCGAAGTTGTGTCCTCCGGGTCCTACTCTCGAATAGAGCTCGACTCCGAGCTCGTCAAATATCTTCCTGATGCGCTCATCCTCGAATCCGGCGTGGTCCTTGTCGCCCCAGCAGAGAGCCATCCTCGGCAGCTTTTTGCCCTCTTCCAGATTCTTCTTAAGGTTGCCGATCACGTCGCCCACAGTGTCCCTGTACATGTCAGAGGACCCGAAGGCGTCAAACAGCTCGTGGCCCCCTCCGTGGTTGCCGGATTCAAGCAGTCCCATGGTGAAGACCATGTCTACGGGGGAGCTGAAGCCGCAAGCTCCGCGAAACCTCTCGGGGAACTCCATCGCCAGCTTGAAGGTGCCGTGTCCTCCCATGGATATGCCCATGAGATAGCTGTCCTCTCTTTTGGTGGAAAGGCAGGAAAAGAGCTTCGGAGCCTTTTCGAGCACCTCCTTCACGAAGGAGTACCCATTCTCGCCGTACACCATGTCGGTGTACACTCCCATGTAGGAGCTAGGCGCCACGACCGCCATCCCGCGCTGCTCGGCGTACATAAGCACGGAACTGTACTGTATGGTCTCCGAGAAATCGCCGAACGCGCCGTGGAGCAGCCAGAGCGTCTTATAGGGCGGCTGCGCGTTCCTGGGAAGGAAGACGGCGAATTCGCCCTCTCCGCCCAGCGCTTCAGATTCGAACTTTACTGTGAATAAAGACATCTGCAATACCTCCGGATGTCAAGTTATGTCTCTTTTGATCTCATTGCAGCTGCAGTCAGCCTGTCATTCTTTCAGAAGGATGTCCAGTGTGTGATGGGAGGCTCCGATCAGATCCTGACGTTCACAGATCGCGAAGTGATAATCCATCCACTTGCCGAAAGTATAGTCATCCATGGCGTCGATCAGCTCACGGTGGTAATTCGTCGCTCCGTCCGCGGCGACCAGTTTGATCCTTCTGACAGGGAACGCTGCGTCCAGTTCCTCGATATCTTCCGTTCTCACCAGTTCAAAGATCTCCCTGGGCTCGCTGACGCAATGCCAGTCGGAAGTCAGCATATCACGCTCCGTCACTTCCCGCAGATGATCCGATCCGAACACGTACTGAATGACGGTCGGCTCGTTCATGCAGTAGGCCACCAGGATATGGCCGCCCGGTCTCGTCACGCGCACCGCTTCTGACAGAGCTCTCAGTTTTTCTTCCTTGGTGTAGAGGTGATACATCGGGCCGAGCAGCATGGTCAGATCGAAAGAATCATCAGCAAAGGCGGACAGATCCAGAGCGTTTCCCTGGACCGCCGTGACAGGCTCGGTGCCATCCAGTTTGGATCTCAGTATCTCCAGATTGTGCTCTACGAGCTCGACCGCAGTAACTTTAAATCCTTTCTTTGCCAGCGTCACACTGTAGCGTCCGGTGCCGGCTCCTACTTCAATGATATCGGGGTCTGAAATGCCTTCCAGGCATTCTTCTATGTATCTCATCGTGGTCAGGTATTCCACCTGCCCGTGACGGGAAAGGAGCCGCCCTTCCTCGTCATAACTGTTGTAATATTTTTCAAGATAATCCATGGTCCAGTCTCCGTAAAATCTGATATGCCGGTCCGGGCAGTGAAGCACCTGTCATACACCTATCTCTTCATAGATCCTGAGGATGAAAGGCGCCTTATAATCGATGTATTTCTCAATATCATCCGCAAAGAGCTCTGCGCCTTCTTCCTTGATGCGGCTGTATTCCTTAACTGCCTGCGGATGCAGACGCAGATAGTCCCTGAAAGCGATGTGTCTTTTCAGCTCGGCAGAATCCTGCGGGCAGACATACAGATGATGTTTCTGCAGATGATCTTTTCCTTTATACCCGAACGCCTCACGGCCGGCGATGCCAAGATCGCCTTCATGGTAATAACCGATGGCATTCAGTGCGGAAGTCACTGCCCCGAACAGGGAATAGTCTCTGATGACAACATCGATGTCTATTATCGGTTTTGCGGAAAGACCCTTCACGGCAGTGCTGCCGACATGTTCGATCCTTGATGCCAGAGGACCGATAGCTTTTTGGATCTCATCCCGTATCTGTTCGAAATCCTGTTCCCATCTCTCGCTGTATGGCAGGACCGTTACTTTGTTTTTCATGGATCTCCCGGCTTTTTCGCTCTCTTCAGATTCTGCGTTTTAATCAATTATACAATCACATCAGAGATGATGAAACAAATATGCGATATGTCTCCTGCATATGATAGAATAGAAAAACAGCGGGGAAGACCCGGGCCTGCGGACGCTGTTTCCGGTGTAAAAATCGTTGCCGAGATTTGTCTTGACTTATAACGGTAAATATAATAAGATATTTCTTGCCGTCGCAATGACGTATGTATATGGCCCGGTAGTACAGTTGGTTAGTACGCCAGCCTGTCACGCTGGAGGTCGTGGGTTCGAGCCCCATCCGGGTCGCCATATTTGCTTCTGTAGCTCAGTTGGTAGAGCAGGGGACTGAAAATCCCCGTGTCGTTGGTTCGATTCCGACCGGAAGCACCATTTGCGGGTTTAGCTCATCTGGTAGAGCGCCACCTTGCCAAGGTGGAGGTAGCGAGTTCGAGCCTCGTAACCCGCTCCATTTTTTTATCGGCGCCTTAGCCAAGTGGGAAGGCAGAGGTCTGCAAAACCTCTATGCTCCAGTTCGAATCTGGAAGGCGCCTCCATT